>CAZWXX010000023.1:0-13081 GCA_964637865.1 uncultured Muribaculaceae bacterium
TAACAGCATTTGTTAAGGTCTCTTTATCACTTGTGAGTCCTGTGATGATACTAGAATTTGTATCAAACTGAATCACTGCCGCTTTATTCTGTTTATTTTCTAAAAGAGTGTCTAAAAGTTCATTTGTATCTTCCTTTAATCTTGTAATCTTTTCTCCTTCCATAGATCCAGAAGTATCAAGTACTAGAATAATATCAGTATACTTATACTTCGTCTTTCTAACAGTACTGACATCAAAACTAATCTCAGCATATCCTGGTTCACTCCATTTTCCACTCTTTTTAATTTGCCATGACCCTGCCTCTTTATTTTCATAACTAGTATTTCTAGATGTTATAATTACACTTTTAGTAGGTTCTAAGGCAGCAAGAGAAAGTGGAATGAGTACAACTAAAACAAGAATAATTACAACAGATAAAACAATTCCTACTTGTTTTTTATCTGTAGAATTATCCCAATATTTCTTTATTTGTCTCATTCTTTTTTTCATATTTATTCACTCTTTCTATCTCTTTTGTTTCATCATAAAGGATGATACTTTATGGCCCTATCTTTTCTATTATTTACTACACTAAATATACAATAATTTTGTCTAAATAGCAATGAAAAGAGATCTCTTTTAGGAATTTTTGTTAACTATCTAGAAACATTTTCATTATTAGTAGTCATATATTTGTCAGAAAAAATTAGAAAGAGATTAAAAGTTATAAAATATGACTTTCTTATAATCATAGTCAAAAAAATAGTCAGAAACAAAAAGAAAGTAATGAATCAAAGTATGTGAATCATAATGTCATAAAGTAATCACCTTTATGACCCTCATTTTAGCAAAGATAAGAAAAAAAGAATGTAGAAATTTCTGCATTAAAAAAATAAGTATTGATATTTTTACCAAATACTTATTTATTTCAAAAACTTATCATTAATACGCTCTATTAAGTTATAATCATTCATTCGAATGACACGAATTACTTTTTTATCTATTATACTCTCAATACTGGTTACATTTTGATACGTGTGATTATCTCCATCAATGGTTATTGTAATATCTTGCTTTTCTTTTTTTGGAAAAATTCTTACTCTCATACTCCCTGGAATTACCACTGAGTTTAATAAATTACGATAACTCTTACTGTTTAGTGGTGCGATTGGTGTAATTTGAAGAGTATGAAAGGTATTATAAACAATGCTTCCTCCAAAACTTAGATTGTAAGCGGTAGAGCCAAAAGAAGTGGCTATTAAAAGTCCATCTCCTACATAACGTTCTAAGAGTGAATCATCTACAAAGACACTTAAGTGCGTAGTGTTTAATTCCTTATCACGAATGACGATTTCATTTAATGAGTTATATGAATATAGTTTTCCGTTACTTTCTATTTTAATTTCTTGAATGCCAATTTCTTCTTCTTTGAAATTATGACTTTCTAGGGATTCTATCATATGATCTATTTTATTGATACTTACCTCTTGGGCAAAACCTAGTGTTCCAGAATGGACCCCAATATAGTAACAATTACTGTTAAAGTTACTATCTTTAATCATTCTAAGAAAAGCACCATCTCCTCCAATTGCAATTCCTAAATCAAATTCTTCCTCATCTAACAAAAAGCCTTTTTTCTCTAGTTTTTCTTTTAGAACTGTTGCGACTTTTTCAGACTTTTCATTTTTGTTTACAAATAATTTTATCCTTTTAATCATCATTTTTTTCTTTATAACGGAATAGTACGGATGGTCTATGTCCTTCTCCTGTTTTCATTTTTTCTGTTTTTTCTACTTTATTAGCAATGATTCTTCTAAATGCTGGGTCTAGTAATTTCTTGTTTAAAATGACTTCATAAACTTGTTGTAGTTCTCCTAATGTAAAGTACTCTGGCATCATATTAAAGACGATATCTGTGTAGTTAACTTTATTACGAATTCGCTCAAGGCCTGCTAAAATAACTAATGGATGATCAAACGCAAGGGAATCATTTTTGGTTACACTAAATTGATAACGATCCGTTGTCTTTTCGCGTTTTGTCTTTTTGATTTGGAAACTTACCATCTCTTCTCCATTATCGAGTGTAATATCTACTATATTATTTTTTTCTTCTAAAAGTGTTACATCAAACCAACTGGCGTTTGCACCCATTTTTTCATTTAGACGATTCTTATCAATTAGGGCAACATAAGAGACAGAGACTACACGCATTCTAGGATCACGATTTAAGCTATCATAGGTATAGAGTTGTTCTAAATAAATATCCGAAAGATTCGTTTCTTTCTTTAAAACTCTCTTAGCACAGTCTTCTAGTGTTTCTTTTTTCGGGTCTAGAAATCCACCTGGCAAGCACCATTTTCCTTTAAATGGATAGTCATCTCTTTTTACTAGTAGAACACTCATCATCTTACGACTGTTTTTTCTATAATTTGTCTGTTCTTGATCAGAGACACTCACTACTAAAATATCTGCCGTCATTGATAATCTTTCAAACTCCTCTGGATTATAATGCTTTAAAAATTCTTTTTCACTTTTATATGTCATAGTTATCATACACCTCTTTTTTCTATTTTGATTATAACACAAGTTAGAGAAAAATACTATGAAAGTATCTCTTCTAGCATTGATATGACAACATCTATCACAAGTTTTTTATTTTCCATTCTACTTTGCTTTTTTACTTCAATCATTTTGGTTTGATAAGAATCCGTTTTTTCATGATAAATACTAATAAAAACTTGATTATCCTCTCCATATTTATTTTCTTTGTCTACTCGATTTAATTTTCCAGTGATACCCACTCCTAGTGTACTTTCTGCAAAACGTGAAATATTTTTACTCATCTCTTTTGCGGTTTCCATACTGTAGACACTATATTTATCAATCACTAGAGGGGATACACCCATCTTGATTTTATATTCGTTTGAATATGTTACCGCACTAAACTTTAAGACTTCACTGGCACCTTCTATATTGGTAATGGCATTTGCTACTCCTCCCCCAGTGCAAGACTCCATGGTAGCAATCGTCATTTTCTTGTCTTTTAATTTTTCTACTATCTTTCTCATTTTATCCTCCCTTTAAAATATATTCTTTTATCTTTTCTTTTTCTATTATCTTTTTCTCCTCGACATCTATGAACGGCAAATTACAATTTGCCTCTTGGTACTGTTCTAAAAAGAAATCAATCCCTCTATTTTCTAAATAAGATGGACAATACTCAGAATATCTTGCATGCTTATTTGGAATTTTGATCCCTATTATTTTATCTAATGGAATAAAATCTTTTACTTGATATTCATCATTCCAATAAGAAAATCTTATTTTTATTGGTAATTTTGCCAAATTCCTATAAACATCGAAATATTGATCTATAGGAATTGTTTTAATAGCACTCACGTTTTCAATAATAAGAGCATAGGAATCTGCAATAAAATTAGAATAAGAACTATATGATGTTATTTTATCTATTCTTTTACTTAATGAAATAAAAGCATTTCCATTATAACTATTTTCTAAAATTTCATCGTTATTCTCCATCAGGTTTACTATTCGTCTTTTAGAACAGATTCCACCACTTCTTACTACTTTGCCAATTGTCTCTTCCGTTACTCTATGATAGAACCAATTTGGACTTATTTCTAGGTTTCTTATTCCACTTTCCATTTTATCACTTCCTATACAGTTTTTCTTTTTTGATATATTCTAGCACAGGAAATGATATTTGTCGTTCTAATTCTTCTATTTTATTATTTTGTATTAAATTCCTTACTTTGGTAGATGAAAGTTCTGATGCTTTTATTTCTACATAAATGACATTTTCGTGATGATATAGATTATCTTTATTGCTTTTACCTCTTTCAATTACTAAAATCTTATATTGATTTAAGATCTCTTGATAATTCCTCCAACTTGTTAGTTCCAATAGATTATCCATACCACAAATGAAATAAATCTCGTCACTCGGATACTTATTTTTAAAATGAGACAGGGTTTGATAGGTGTAAGTTAGGGTGTTTTTCATTTCATAGTTTGAAACTAATAAATCTTTTTCATCTTCTATCATCAATTCTAGCATTTCATAACGCATTTTTGCATCTACTAAATCCTTCTTTTGATACTTGTTCCCTGTTGGTACATAAATCACCTTATCTAAGTATCCCTTTTCAATCAAATCTTTGGCAATTTTTTTATGCATGTTATGAGGAGGATTGAAGCATCCTCCAAAAATTCCTATTTTCATACTTTTTCCTCTTCCTTCCAACTATCTGAAATTATTCCATCTGTATGACATTTTAGGGATTGTTTTGCATTTTTATTAATAAGTCTATCATATCTTTTGATAATACAATTCCTATATATAAGTCCCTCTATTTCATCGAATAGTATTATTTTCTCTGCCTCTAAGTCATCTAAATACTCTACTGTTTGACGTTCTTTGGTAAATTCATTACATACTGTTAGTGTCGAAAACTTTAGAATGTATTTTTTCTGATACTGACTGATAAATTGATCTAGCTTTTTCTTACTATCCAGCTGACCTCTAAAGATTAATGTGGAAAGAGTAATATCTGCAGAAAACTCCTTAGGATTGGGTAATTCTTTTTGATGATAAAAACTAATATTAAAACTATCTACATAAGAGTCTAATTCTTTTACGATATCTTTATTTTCATAATTCGTCGTTAGAATTACATAAAAACCATATTCATGTGCCATTTTGGTAATCATCACAATATCAGGATGAAGTGTAGGCTCTCCTCCTACCAACAAAATATCTCTTATCTTTTTCTTTTTTGCGAATCTTAATGCTTTATCTACATCTTCCAAACTAATATATTTATCTTGACCACGATACTGATCAATACAAAATGGACATTTTCTATTGCATTCGTGTGTTACTACAATAGACATATAGTTATCTGTTTTCGTATCTATTCGAAACATAGTATCACCTTCTATTCTTTCCAGATAGATGCATCCATATCACTTGGCATTCTAAGATCTCCTCTTGGAGATAGGCTGATGCTTCCTACTTTAATACCATCTGGCATACAGTTTCTTTTGAATTGTTGTGTAAAAAAGTGTTTCATAAATACATCTAGCCATTTTTTAATTTCTTCTTCCCTATACTCATCACGAAAAGTTTGTGTTGCTAACATATAGATTTTTTTAGGAGAGTCGCCAAAACGTAAGAAATAATAGAGAAAGAAATCATGTAAAGCATAGGGACCTATTTTAGACTCTGTTTTTTGTAATAGTTTTCCATTTTGATCAGGTGGCAATAACTCTGGAGAGATGGGTGTATCCAAAATATCATAGAGAATCTTTTTGATTTCTTCTTCGGATTCATTGGCAAGAGTTTCTACTAAATAGCGCACCAGCGTTTTTGGAATACTACTGTTTACGGCATACATACTCATATGGTCTCCGTTATATGTACACCAACCTAGTGCAAGCTCTGACAAATCTCCTGTTCCAATTACAATTCCCTGTTCTTGATTGGCAATAGACATGAGAATTTGTGTTCTCTCTCTTGCTTGAATGTTTTCATAGGTTATGCTTCTATCATTTTCGTCTAGGCCAATATCTTTCATATGAAGAAGGCAAGCATCTTTGATATCTATTTCTTTTAAGGTTGCCTTTAACTCTTTTACTAGAAAACAAGCATTTTGATAAGTCCTAGAAGTCGTTCCAAAACCAGGCATCGTAACTGCAATAATGTCTTTGTAATCACGCTTTAATTTTTCATATGCTTTTATTATAATTAAGAAAGCAAGAGTTGAATCTAGTCCTCCACTCATTCCAATTACACACTTTGCATCTTTTAATTGCAATAGTCTTCTCGCTAGAGCGTTTGCTTGAATCTCAATTATTTCTAGGCAACGTTTCTTCCTATTTTCTTCAGTTTCCGGAATAAACGGATATTTTTTATAGGTTCTTTCTACTATCTCCATATTCCTTTTCACATCCACCTCTATTTCTTGATACTTTTTCTCATCTAACACTCCCATAAAACTGATATTTCGGTGGCGATCGTATAGAAGATGCTCTGTGTCAATATCTGATACAATAAGATTGCTTTCTAAGTCATACTTTTTGTTTTCTGCAAGACACTTTCCATTTTCATAAATCATGCTGCTACCACCAAATAAGATGTCTGAGGTTGACTCCATCATGCCACTGGATGCATAAATATAGGCAGAAATTGTCTTAGAGGAAGTCATTGCTACTAGATTTTTTCGATAAGCATCTTTTCCAATTAACTCATTGCTACTTGATAGATTAAAGAGAATACTCGCTCCATGTAAAGCATGAGAGTGACTTGGAGGATTTACACTCCATAAGTCTTCACATATCTCGATAGCAAAAGCAATATTTGGATTCTTTCTATCTTTAAAAACGATATTTGCATCGATCGGTACTTCTTCTCCAAGTAGAGAGATTTTCTTAGACTTTAGATTCATACTTGAAGAAAACCAACGTTTTTCATAAAACTCTCCATAGTTTGGAATATAAGTTTTGGGAACTACTCCTAAAATATGTCCTTTTTGAATGACTACTGCACAATTCAATAATTGATTTTCATGTGCAAGAGGAAGTCCAAGGATGGAAATCATATCTAAATCTTTGGTCTTTTCTAGCACCGTTCTTAAGGATTTTATACTACTTTCTAACAAATGATTTTGTAAGAATAAATCCCCACAAGTATAACCTGTTAGAGAAAGTTCTGGGGTAAGCACAATAGATATTTTTCTTCGTGACGCTTCTTTTATCATTCTTACTAATTCTTCTGCATTCTTTTTAGGAGATGCAAGGAATAGTTTATTCACTATGGCTCCTACTCTTACAAAGCCAAAATTCTCTTTCATACTTTTTCTCCTTTTATTTATTTGTTGTAATCGTTTTTACTTTTTGATAGTTTAAGGTTTCTATTGCTGTTGTTGCTGCTTCTTGCATAGCACTATATAACATATATTCTTTTAAATTTCGTTCTTCTTCTGATAAATCAACATAATAAGTATGAGGATTTTCAATATCTGTAATTCGGTCTGTTAATGTTTGATATTCTCTTTCACAATATGCTTGTTTTTCCTTTATTGTTGGTTCCTCATAAACCAATTCTCCATTTATAAAGATTGGTACTTGTAACTCTCTTACTCTATAATCATGAATCGTTGTTTTCTTCCATGGATCTTTATCTGATACTAATGTGTAAGCATCTTTTGGTATTAATTCTTCACTTCTCGCAATGACATCTCCTAACACTTTGTTACTATCAAAGTCATAGAAACGATATACCTTTTTTATACCTGGATTGGTTGTCTTCACTGTATCTCCACTGACTTTAATTTTAGGAATCATCTTCCCTTCTTTTTCTACTGCTACTAATTTATAGACACCATTCACTCTTTCTTTGCTGGCTGCAATATTGTCTCCTGCTCCAATAGAGTCGATTACTGCTCCTTGATTTTTCAAATTGGTAATAGAATACTCATCTAATCCATTAGAAAGACAAATAGTAGCATCCGGATAACCTGCATCTATTAGCATTTGTTTGGCTGCTTTTGATAAATAAACTAAGTCTCCACTATCAATACGGATTCCCTTTAGTTTGTAGCCATTTGGTTCTAAGTACTCACGACTTACACGGATGGCATTTGGGATTCCACTTTTTAGGGTATCGAAAGTATCTACTAAGAATACACAATTATCAGGATGACTCTTAGCGTATGATAAGAATGCTTGATACTCACAATCTGCTTCTTGTATTTTTGAATGTGCCATCGTTCCCATAACTGGAATCTTATATTTCATTCCTGCTAAAGTATTGCTAGTTCCAACGCATCCTCCAATATAGGCATATTTACTTGCCTCAACTGCAGAATCTATTCCACGGGCACGGCGAGCGCCAAACTCCATGACTGGTGTGTCTTTTGCTGTAGCGGTTATTCTTTTTGCTTTCGTTGTCACTAGGCTTCCGTGATTGAAATTTGCAAGAAGTGCAGTTTCTATGATTTGTGCTTCGATGAGATTTGCTCTTACCGTTAGGACAGGCTCATTCGGAAATGCTGCCGTTCCATCTGGCATTGCATACACGTCTCCTGTAAAATGCAAATCTTTTAAATAATCTAAGAACTCTTCACTAAAAGCATTGGTTGTTTTAAGAAAATCAATCTCTGCTTCCTCAAAATGAAAGTTTTGCAAATACTCTATGGTCTCTTCTAGTCCTCCTGTCATTGTGTATCCACCTTTAAAAGGATTCGTACGAAAGAATATATCAAAGTATGCTTTCTCCTCCGTTTTTCCATCATCAAAATAGCTTTGAGCCATTGTTAACTCATAAAAATCTGTCATTAAAGTTTTATTTTCCATTTTTTCTCCTCTTTTCTTATTTATATTTTATTAATAACATATTTTAAAAAAATTTATCTTGTCTTCACGAGTTTGATTCCTTGTTGTTTCATTAATAATTTCGCAGCATCTACGTATTCTTGTCGTGACTCTTCTAAAAAAGTGGCAATGGCATCTTCGTGTACCCTGATTTCTACTTCTCTATTCCATTCATCAAAGTAGTTGGCAAGTCCCATCGTGCCATTTACCACACAAATATCTGTGCAGCATCCAACGACATCTACTTCTTCTAACGCTTGCGTTTTATAAATCACATTTCTAAATATGGGAGACTCCATAAAGCTTGTTGAGTTCTTTTCGATAGAAATTGCATCGATATCATTTTCAAACTCTCTTAGCTCATCTACTACTAGTTCTTCTCCACTTTCTTTCACACAATGAAATGCTCCATCAAATCTTTTATGTTCTGTTGATGCTTTTTCGTGAGTATCCTTGATAAATACAATTAAATTTCCTTTCGTCTTTGCTTCTTTGATCAGTTCAATTTGCCTTGGAATGATGTCTCCGATCTTCTTATCATGTAGCGCTCCCTCTTTTACAAATCCATTCACCATATCGACAATGATTAACATTCCTTTATACATCTTTAAATTTTTAATATTCATTTTACATTCCTCCTATCGTCTTTGTTTTACTTTCTAGTGCTACTTTTACTCTATTAAAGTAAGCAGTCTTAATGTCTCTTTCTCCCAGACCATAACCTATCGTCTTAGTAGTAAGACCACTGTCTAGCTCAATTTCTTTCACTGTTTTTCCTGTTTTATCTAAAAATAAGTGAAAGCATTGTTTAACTCTTCTAGAGTAATATTTTGTTCTACTGGTACATCGATACCACCTATACTCATTACTCCTTTCATCTTCATCTCAAGAACACAGTCTATATGTTCATCCATACCATATCCAGCATAACCACTTGTTGCCTTTGCGTTCACCTTTCCTACAATGTCTTGTTGCTCTTTATAATAGTTTTCTAGTATGGTACGTGTCTGTTTGTTTGAAAATTTTAATTCTGTCATTTCAGCCTCTTTTCTTTTTAATTTTTTGTTAATAACTATAGTTAAAAATTACAACAAGTTTTTCACTTGTTATTAACATTATATTAATATCATATGCGATTGTCAATATCTTTTTAACATTTTTTTAATAACAAACATAAAAAAGAAAAAATATGTTATCAAAAACATACTTTTTCTATTTTTCCTTTTTCTTTAAATCATATATAACATCTACATTTTCAGATACATTTTTAGAATGTGTTACGATAATGACACACTTATTTTCTTTTTTGGCAAGATTTTTAAAAATCGTTAAAATCTCATCTTCTGTTTCTTTATCTAAGTTTCCTGTTGGCTCATCTGCAATAATAATATTTGGATTATAGGATAAGCTTCTAGCAATGGCAACCCGTTGTTGTTCTCCTCCTGATAATTTTAATACTCGTCTTTTGGCATGTGTCTTCTTAAGTCCTACCTTCTTCATTAATTCTAGGGCACGCTCTTCTTTGTTTTCTATTTTTACCTTACTAATATCCATTGAGAGAACAATATTTTCCAGTGCCGTTAAGTGAGGCAGAAGATTATAGCTTTGGAAGATGATACCGATATCTGTGTTACGATATTTATCTAAATCCATCTTTTTCAAATCTTGTTCATTGTATATTATTGTTCCCTTGTAATCTTCTTCTAGTCCACTAATTAAAGATAGGAGCGTGGTTTTTCCACTTCCACTTTTTCCACGAATGGCATATGTTTTTCCCAGTTCAAATTGATAGTTGATGTTTTTAAATACATAATCATCTTCCTCTGCATCCTGATAACGATAGCAGACATCTTTTAATTTTAATATTTCCTTCATCGTTAGCTTCTCTCCTTTAATATGGTAAGTGGTGAAAATTTCTGAATACTAATCATCGAAACAGAGGAAGACAGTATGGTTAAAACAATTCCAATTACCAATAACTTTCCTAATACTTCTAAGTTCACTACAGCGTCAATGAATGTGAATTCGTCTAATTTTAGTGTTCCGTTCATGTGTATTTCTTTTCTTTCCCTTCCACCACCAAAGTTTTCTCTCATATCTTGTTGTTCTTGTTTAGCTGATGCAATTTCTTGTTTTAAAAGACCATTTGATACTGGAACACTGAGTATTGCCCCTACTCCTGCTCCTAACAATAAGGAAGCAAAAGCAATCATCAATAATTCGGTCATGAATTGTAGCGTTAAGAGACTTTTTTTCATTCCAATTGTTCGGAGTACTCCAATTTCATACTTTCGCTCACGAATATTAATCATATGAATAACAGCCAGTACGATACCACCAATTATCAAGGTAAGAATTAAGAAAGTAGTTGCAAAATTAGAAACATTTGAAATTGTACTTGTTGCGTTTTCTACTTGATCTAAGTTGGTTGTCACACTGAGATATTCACTTAACCCTTTTTCTTTTAGTTCACTTTCAAATTTTTCGATCACATCTTTATTCGTTAGAATAAATGTTGGTGTCGTCATCGCTTTGAGATTGTCATGATCTTTTGTTAGACTCTCGATTGCATCGGTACTCGTAATGATAGTGTTTACAGATGATGTGAACATATTCATGCCTTCTTCTTTTTCACTTTCTTCTTTAAAAATACCTGTTACTGTTAAGGAAAGAGTGTTTTCACTATCGTTTGGATCTTGTACTTCTATATGATCTCCTACTGCTATTTCGTTTAAAGTCGCAAGTTCACTGTTGATCATACAATTTTTTTCTTCTAAGTTTTCACTCATTTCTCCACTTGTCATTTTATATTTTCCACTCATGAATTCTTCCATTGCAGAAAGGGTGGAATATCCCTCTAATGTAAAATCAGTACTTTCCTCTCCAAATTTTTCTTTGCCACCTCGATTGTCACTATTTTCACTTGTTGAAGTTGCCTTTTCTAAATTTATAGCATTTACTCCAACACTTTCTTTATAATAGTAATCTTTTACATATTTGCTATCTGCATATTTTTTGATCTCTTCTACACTGATATTATGAATAGAAGAGAAAATCTTTCCTATTTCTTCCTTTGGATCTTCTCCTTCTTCCCCTGGTTCACTAGGTTTCATCTTACCACGCATCGACTCTCTATCAAGTCCAATTGTTGCTTCTACATCATACTTATTTTCGTAGGACTCAATTAAGGACGTTGCAGAGCTTCGAATCGCAAGTGTTACTGCCGTTGCACATGATATTACCATAATGATTAGACCAATTAAAACATTTCTTCCCTTATTTCTGGTAATAGAAATAAAAGCATTCTTTAAAATATACATAATTTCTCCTCTTTTCTCTATTTCATTTTAGTTTTTCAATGTTAAAAAATGGTGTATTTTTTTTGAAAAATTTGTGAAAAGAAAAAAGTAGAAAATAACTCTACTTTTGATTTTATTATTTTATATTTACTCTTTATCAATTGAAATTAGTTCATATTCTCTTGTACCGATGTTTTGTTTTTCGGCACTTTCTAAGATTAATAGTCCATGACGAGATTCAATTCTTTCTACTAATTTGTCTCTTCCTTCATCTTGTGACTGATAAACAAGATCGATACATGCTTGATCTAGTGCTACTGGGTCAAGGGACGCAAGAAGGCCAATATCTTTCATGCAAGGGTCTGCTGCTACATTACAGCAATCACAATCAACTGACATGTTAACCATGGCATTGATGAAAGCAATATGTCCTTGATAAAAGTCTGTTATCGTTTTGGCAGAGTCTGCCATTGATTTGATAAAGGAGTCATGATCCGCCTGAAACATATCTTCATAACTAGCATGTTCTATTCCATTAGTATGAATATATCTTTTTCCTTCTGATGATGCTAAACCGATGGAAATGTTTTTTAGTGCACCTCCAAAGCCACCCATTGGATGTCCTTTGAAATGAGAAAGTACTAACATAGAATCATAATCCTTCATTTTGCTACCAACAATATTTTTCTTGATCACTTCTCCATTTGGATTTTCTAATACATCTTCTGCATCACTATCAAGAATATCTACTGTAAAGTATTTACTCCAGCCATGATCTTCCATTAATTTCAAATGCTTTTCTGTAGTATTTCTTGCTCCCTCATAGGCTGTATTACATTCTACTACAGTTCCATTTACTGCTTCAATCATTGGTTTTACAAATTCTGGTCTCATGTAGTTTTGATTTCCTTCTTCTCCAGAATGAAGTTTTACAGCAATACGACCTGCTAGATTTATTCCTAACTTCTCATATAGTTTTACTAGACTTTCTCCACTAATTTCTTTTGTAAAATAAACTTTTGATTTTTCCATTTTCTCTTCCTTTCTTACAATGTATTTAATCATTTTATTATAGCTTTCTTTTGCTCTTTAGGATATTTTTGTTCTTCTAGTTCTGTTAGAGCATCTGCTAAATATAGGAAACTATCTATGTTTGAAAAAAAGCAATCCATTGCCTGTCAATTTTTTAAACTTATATCCATAATTATCTGATAAACATTTTTGGTAAGTATATCTTAAAAATAAGGCATCTTTTCATGATAACCTCCTATTTCTCTTCTATCATAATTCTTTTTCTTTGTTCTTTCAAGATATATTTAAAGAAAAAAAAGAAAAAGCTCTTTGATTTTAAGCTTTTTCCTTTATATAAAACAATTTCTTGTTATTTCGGTGAGATGCTTTACTTGGT
>CAZWXX010000024.1:0-13023 GCA_964637865.1 uncultured Muribaculaceae bacterium
TTATGATACGTATAATTTCTATGGAATTACAGGAGACTTTAGAAAAGAAAATCCACTATTAGGACTTTATCTATTCAAAAAAAGTTTTGGTGGACAGGTTGTAGAATTAGTAGGAGAATTTGACTTAGTCATAAATTCATTCTGGTTTAAAACTTATAATCTTGCTTTTAAAGTCTATCACGGTATCAAAAATATGAAGAAGAAATAAAAAATAGAGAACCAAAATTCTCTATTTTATTCTTCTACTCCTTGAGTAACCAATCAATAACATTTTTATGAATAATACCATTTTGAGAAAAATCAAAAGTATCCATAGAAAGCACATATTTAGGATAATTATCATCAATCCCACTATAAGCACCAAACTCCCGTTCTACAACCTTATCATCTGCCAAAATATAGGCAACTTGAAAATATAATTTTTCCTTTGATTTTGTCGCAATAAAGTCAATTTCCTTTTCCCCATTCTTTCCAGTATAAACCGTATAACCTCTTCTAATCAACTCATTATAAACAACATTTTCCAAATAAGCTTCCAGTTCAACTTTTCGATTTAAATTTTTAACATGAGAAAGCCCCAAATCTGTCAGATAATATTTATCTAATTTTGATAAAATTCTCTTTCCCCTAACATCAAACCTCTGTACTCGATTAATAATAAAAGAATTAACAATGTACTCAAAATAATTGTAAATAGCCTCAACAGAAATATTTCTATCTTCTTTTTCAAAATATTTGGAAAGCGAAGAGCCAGAAAAAGTTTGTGATGGCGTAGATACTAAATATTGAATCAACGTATCAAGCATAGCAACATTTTGAATTTTATTACGATAAATAATATCTTTTAAAACAATAGAATCATAAATATTCTCTAAATAAGAAGCAATCTGCTCCTCATCGCCAACAGAAAACCTTTGTGGAAAACCACCCCACAACAAATAATCATCAAATGCTTTTTTAATAGAAACTTCATCTTTAATGTTTTTAAGTTCACATACTTCTCGAAATGAAAATGGCTGAATTCGAAATGCAATATATCTACCTGCTAAATGAGTAGCAAGTTCACCAGATAACAAATTGCTATTAGAACCAGTTATAAAAATAGATACATTCATAGAAACCTTGAATGAGTTAATCACTTTTTCCCATTCAGTAACATTTTGGATTTCATCAAAAAACAAATAATACTTTTCTTTATCTTTTATATTTTTTTTAATATATGCATTCAAAGAATTTGCATTTTTAATATCATCATAATCTTGTAATTCAAAATTTAAATAAATGATATGATCATTAGCTATTTTTTCCTTTTTAATTTCATTCATAATTTGTGTTAATAATACAGATTTCCCACATCTTCTAATTCCAGTAATCACTTTTATCAAATCCTGATGATAAAACGATCTAATTTGTTTCAAATAATCATTTCTTATAATCATAGAAATCCCTCCATAATCATTATAATATAGGCAATAGAAATTGTCAATTTAAATTCGTTCTGTCGAATTTAAATTAAAATAATATAATTAAATTCGACAAGAAAAAAATACAAAATTTGCTCTTCTACTATAAAAATGATATGATAATATAAAAAAATTTCCAAAAGACAACTATCATATAAGAGAAATAGTAAGGACCATCAACCTAATATTTGAAATCCTACTAAAATATAAAGAGATCCAAAGCAGAAGAAAAATAATAATTGGATTTTTGTATCAATGCTTTCAAAAGAAAAATAGAAAAGAATGAACAAAATATTTAGAAAACTATGTACAGAAAGAAGGAAAGTAATATGACAGCAAAAGAATTTTTAAAACTAGATTTAAATAACCTATATCAATACACAAGAGAAATCGATTATGGTTGGATGGATATAAAAGGAGAAAAACATTTTGGCAGCAATAGTGATGACCTAGAGTATCACTTACAAACACCAAAAGAAACACTAGAAAGAAATATAGCCATCTGTTGGGATATAGCAGAACTTTTAAGGTATTATTTTGTGAGTCACAACTACCAAGAAGTAAAAACATACCTAATCTATTTATATATAACAGATGATTATTGTCCATCTCACGCAATCATCACTTATAAAAAAGATAATAAATACATCTGGTTTTCTCCAGATTACAGCAAAGAAATTGGTGGCATTTTTGAATATAACACAGAAAGTAAATTAATAACTGATTTTAAAAAAAGATTTATAAAAAATGGTATAAATAAGCATTTCTTTAACAAAGAAGATAATTTAGAAAACCTAGTTTGTTATGAATACAAAAAACCACGTTTTCATATAAAAGGATCAGAATTTTATACTCACTGTCGTACAGGAAAAAAAATAATCTAAGAAAAGCCTAGATTACTTTTTTAATGTATTTATATAAAATGATCAATATACTCAATTAAGTAAAGAGGAATATTAATAATTTTTCCATCTTTTTTTAAATTATCTAAGGAAAATCGAATAGAAACATCATTATGATAAGAAGCATTATATTTTGTCAAACTGGTATGATTTTTAATATTACCTGATTTAACTTCAATAGGAATAATCCTATTTTTATTTTGAATTACAAAGTCAATCTCATAACGATCAAAAGTAAAATAATTAGGAGCAGTATGATATAAATAATGAAGTACATTAAACACATAGTTTTCCGTAAAAGAACCTTTAAACTCCTGAAACAATTGATTTCCCTCTAAAATAATACTACTATCTAAATTTGCCATTTTTCGAAGTAGTCCAATATCATTCATATAAATTTTAAAAGAACTTAAATCATGATAAGCCTTAAGAGGAAATAAAGGCCTAGTAACATGATAGCATTTAGAAATTAAATTGGCATCATTTAACCAATTAAGAGCATCTTCATATTCTCTAGCTCTAGCACCAGGTTTAATCACTTGATAGACAAATTTTTTATTATCCTTAGCAAGCTGAGAAGGAACACCATTCCATATTAATGAGATTTTATTAGCCTCACTCGCAGTAACGTGTTTAGAAAAATCACTTTCATATGCTTGTAATATATTGTTTAATATAACATCAACCTTTTCAATATCCTTTTCAGATACCCAACTAGTAACTGCTTCAGGCATACCACCGATAATGTAATAAGTTTTTAATTTTTCAATTAGTTGAGACTCAAAAATTTGTGGTATATTCTCAATTGTCTGAACAGAATCCATAAATTGAACTAAATTAGTACACCCATCAGCAATCAAAAATTCACTAAAGGTCATAGGAAATAAATTCAAAAAATCTACCTTTCCAACAGGAAAAGAGGTTTTAGAAAGTCTTATTCCAAGTAAAGAACCAGCACAAACAATATGATATTGGGGAGCCTCTTCTAAAAAATATTTTAAAGAATTAAGAGCATCTGGACACTCCTGAATTTCATCAAAGAATAATAAAGTATTTTGAGGATCAATCTTTTTCCCAAAGCCCAACGACAATTGTTCTATAATTCTATTAGGATCTTTTGTATTTTTAAATAACTCTTTTAATCCTTCATCATGATCAAAATTAAAATAAGCAGTAGAAACATAGTTTTCTTCCCCAAACTTTTTCAAAATATAAGTCTTTCCAACTTGCCTAGCGCCCTTTAAAATCAAAGGCTTTCTAGTATCACTATTTTTCCAAGCAATTAAATCTTTCATAATAATTCTTTCCATAATACCATCTCCATTTATATAATATCACACTTTTATAGAAAAAATAACTATTTTTATCACAGTTTTAACACATTTTTATATAAAAAAATCACATTTATTCAAAAAATATGATTTTAACTACAATAATATTTATTTTTTAATAATATGAATCATTTGAAATAAGAAACAATATAATGGTAAAATACACAACTCATGTTCGCCAATTAATTCTTCTACATAACCAGTAAAACCTTTTTTGAAGTCATAAACACCATAGCTCTCATCTTTCGGATCAAAATTACCACTAATACCATAAAAATTATAACGCTTAAATCCATTTTCTTTGGCATAACGAATCATTTCCCATTGCACAAAGTGAGGACATCCAAAATGCATAAACTCTTCCCTATTCCCCCCAAATAAGTAAAGCACTTCATCGCCATAAGTAATAAAGACACCACTGGAAGCAGAAACAACGTCACCATACTTTTCTTGTAAGACTGAAACTTCTTTTATTTTTTCTTCTGTCTGTTCTAAAGTTTTCCTATGTGTTGCAATTTTTGCTTCCCTACTTCCCTCTTTTTCCATCTTAGAAATCATATTTTTTTCATTTTCCACAGTTTTTGTTAATTCATCTAAAAGTTCTTTTAAATGAATATCGGCAATAACGAATCGAACATTATCTCCAAGTAGATTATATAGATTCTGAAAATATTCTAAGTTGCGATTTAAAAAGTGTTTACGACTACAAGTAGCATCCAAAATCTCTTTTACCAGAGATAATTCGTGATATTTAGCGTCTCTTAACACAACATGATTTTTCTCAGCCTTTTTAATACTCCGTTTTGTAAAACTGCGCATATTCTTAAGAATATCATCTAGTTCCTGATCCAAATCAAGAGAAAAACTCCAAGAGATTTGTTCATTCTTTCTACTCTTTTTAAAACCTAGAGAATGAAGATTGGAAAGTCCCTTAGTGTGATCGATGCCACCTTCTACAATATTTCCATTGATGTCTCTCTCTCTCACAATATAATAAGGATCAATTCTTAAAATATAGCCTTTTTTACTTTTAATAAATTTACGAAGTTCTGATGCAAAGAAAGAAAGTACTTCTTCATCTTCATAGTCTACAAGAAGTCCACGAGGAGCATAAAATTCGTAAACACCAAAACGTCGAAGATGAGAAAGAAGAAGTGAGGCAGCAACTACCTCTTTTCCCTTTAAAACACCAACGTAATATACCTTCCAACCACTCTTTTCCCGCAAAGCACCAATCTCTGGTGTCTGCATAAAATTCTTAAGCGGATGAGAATCTAAAAACTTGCGAAACACATCTTCTTCTAAAATTTCAAACTTCATGCCTTCGCCCCTTTCTTTTTGCGACCCAAAAACTTCTTAAGCAAATTATCTCCAAAAACATCTTGAATCGTATGCGTCTTCCATGTAAAGAAGAAGTAAGTTACCATACCAACAAGAGCATAAATGATAATAATAAAGATATTTAAGAAACGACTACTAACCGCAATTGGTACTATAAGTTTTAAAACAAGTAATACAAGTACCATAAGAACCGTACCACATAATACATGAACAAATTGTTTTACAGTCTCTTCATAATTCACACCACACTTTTTATGTAAAGCAAAAAGACAAACAATAAAGGATACACCATAACCTAACATCGTCGCTGTAATCGAACCATAGTAAGCAGGAAGTCCCATTTTATGAAATCCACAAATCAAAGACACATTCAGTAAAGCTTTAAGCGCTACACCAGTAGCAAGAGAGACAAATACTACTTTATAATATTTTAGTACTTGCACCATTGTAACAGAAGTAGTAAAAAGTGACGTAACAAGAGCAACAAAGACAAAATAAGAAAGAACGGATGGTCCATATTTACTACTACCATAAAATACCATCCACACAGGTTCTGCTAAAAAACTAAGACCCACAGTCATAGGAATCGTTAAAAATAATAAAATTTGGAATGTTTGATTAATCTTTCTATGAATATCTTTTTTATCATTTAAAACAAGGCTAGATGTTAAATTAGGAATTAAACTAATAATAACACCAGTAGAAATGGAAATAATAATCATATTAAACTTAGAACCCCAAGTGGAAATAATCCCCATTACAGTCTCAGCATCTTTCGTACTATACCCAATCGTCTCTCCAAGTGTTTTAACTAAGGTAAACGTATCTACAAAACTATATAAAGATTTAAAGATATCAATCATAATAAAAGGAAGTGCATACCAACAAATCTTTTTAAAGATTTCTTTATCACTAATTCTAGGTTCATTCTTATCAAGTACTTTTTCATTAAGTTTCTTTTTATTGGTAAGCGTTTTTTCAAGTAAGTAAACATATGCTGCAAAAGCACCAATCGTCGCTCCAAACACCGCAACGCCAACTGCCGTAGTAAGAGATAAATGAAAAACTTTTAATGCAATAAAACTACCAGCAACAATAAAGATAACCCGTACAATCTGCTCATAAATTTGAGATAGTGCAGTCGGCGTAATAAACTTATGTCCCTCTAAATAACCACGATAAATACTAAGAATAGGAACAACTAAAATCGCAGTAGAAATGACACGTATTACAAAGGTTACTTGTTCAATCGTATTTCCACCAGTAAGATCTCCAAGAATCGCATGCGCCAGTTGTGGTGCAAAGAAGAATAAAACCACAAAACAAATGAGTCCCAAAATAAGAGCAATCTGCCGTCCCATTTTAAAGGCCCTCTGTTTAGCATTATAATATCCCAAAGTCTGATATTCACTAATAAGTTTACTAATAGCAAGCGGAATTCCTGCAGAGGATAGCGCAGTAAATACTAAATAAATAGTATAAGCATACCCATAAAGTGCTCCCCCCTGCTCACCAATAATGGCGTGGAAAGGAATCACATATAAAATACCCAAAATTTTAGTAAAGACAATCCCAAAAGTAGCAATAAACGCACCCTGTATAAAATTAGTCTTATTCATTACTTTATTTTCACGTTTTTTCTTTTTCAATATGATCACTTCCATTTTATTTTCTTCCTATTAATCATACCATAAATAGAAGTTTTTGGAAACAAACTATTTCAAATACACAACCATAGCAGAAAAACAATATATCTGCTCCTCTCCAAAAATAGAAGAACTCACTTGATACTTAATATCCACAATTTCTTTATCAAAGTCTTCCAAAAAGGAGTTAATTGCATTTTCTAAATCTTTCTCATCTTCTTCATCAAATATTTTTACTTTCATAATATCACCAATTATAGTATAAAATTAGTTTTCCACAAAATTTGTTGAAAATACAAAAAAGAAAAAGAATATATCTTGTACATCCTTTAACTTTTTTCTAAATAATTAATTTACTAACCATTCCATAACACGATCAATATCATAATTTTTTAAATCTTCACCAATTAAACCAATAACAGGATAAATACCATCTTTATTATGAAAATCACTACCAATAGAAGTTTTAAAATGATACTGCTTAGCAAATTCATTCCAATGTTCAATTTCATTAATCTTATTTTTAAATCGATCAATATAAACATAATTAGTTTCAATTCCATCTACATTCATATCAGTAGCCAACGATAAAATATCATCATCAGTAAGATTATCTTCATATTTGTAAGCAACAGGATGTGCTAAAACCACTTTACCACCTGCACTTCGTATAAGGTCAGCCGCTTCAACTGGGGTAATTGTTTCTTTCTTTACATAAGCTGGACACCCTTCATTCATTATAGTCTCAATAAATTCTCCCTTATCTGGAATATGTTCAAACTCCGTCATTAATAATTCATTATTGACTGGATTATTAACAACATCAAAAGCGATATGTGCTTTCGTTACTGCATCAATTTTATCTAACTCTGAAACATTAAGAATATAACCTAAACTCTCTAACTTAGATGCAACATTATGTAAATAATCATGTCTAGCATTACGAAGAGAATACAATTTCTTCAAGAAGTCTTCATTTTTTAAATCGATATGATAACCTAAAACATGAATCCCACATTTTTTAGTCTTTGTAGAAATCTCCACAGCAGGAATAATCTTAATTCCATTTTGATGAGCATATTGAAATAATTCATCATGATATGCATCCACTGTATCATGATCAGCAATCGCTATAACACTAACACCATTATTAACAGCCTCATCAATAACTTGTTTTGGTGTAAAAGCACCATCAGAGCAACAAGTATGAATATGTAAATCAATTATTTTTTCCATAAATCCATCCTTCTTTCATACACTTTTTGTAATCTTGGTGTCTCCAATCTGCGTTCAACAGAATCAGGAGCAACTGAATGTAAAATATCACATAATTGTTCATTAGTAAACGCATTAGCAATAATTTTTCTAGAATAATCAAGTTTACTAGAAAGATTACCATCCCAATCAAAAGGAGTGAGCGAAAACATAAAGTCTAAAATAAAATTATATGCAACATCATCATATTGCCAAGTCTTTCGAAGAGAAATTGGATGTATTGGCAAATAAGGTTGATGTTCGTTTTGAATAGCAGTTTGTAAAGCAAAAGGAACATTTGAAATTAAATTGCTAAATTTAGAATACTCAATAATATGAACATCCAAAGGCAACATTTTAGATGGCATTATGCCATTAGATAAATCATCAGCAATATCTGAGACATCATTGATCGTCTGAACAGGATTAACATCAGAAGTCTTCATATCAAAGACATCAAATAATTTTGATAGTTTTTCTTTAGCCACATCAACATATAAATCAGAACAAATCATCCACATATCAACATCAGGTAAACGATTCAATACTTTTCGTGGTTTTAATTCATCGTTCATGGTAGGACAAGGTTTACAAATTTGCTTTAAATCAGGCATCAATTGCCCCATAGTATTTAAGCAACTCGCACAACGCCATTCTGATTTTAATTTATGAGCAGATTCTAGTAACTGATTGTTATATCTAATCTGTTCTGAAATAAGTGGTAATTCTCCCTCTAAATTAGAATCTAATGCATAAAATGGATACCCTGTACCAAAAGATCCACAATAACCAGGAACTTTACTCATAATGGTATTTATTATTTTAATATTCTTAATCAGATACTGCTTCTTTAAATCAGTATTAGTATTTTCAAATTTATTTGACGCTTCCGCTGCCTTTTCACAAATATTCATTTTTTCTCCCCCTTAAACAAGTATGCTAATTATACCACAAGATAAAGAAAAAGACAAATACGAAAGTACTTACCCTTTTACAACGATATTCACAATCTTGCCCTTAATAACAATTACCTTAACGATTTCCTTACCATCAATATGTTTTACTACATTATCACACGCTAAAGCCTTTTCTTTAATAGCATCTTCTTCTTCATCAATAGAAATCACAATCGTACCACGAACTTTTCCATTGACTTGAACGGCAATCTCTTTAGTAGACTCAATTGTCTTTGCCTCATCATATAAAGGCCAACTAGCTTCATAAATAGGCTTAAATCCAATTTCTTCATTTAACTCTTCTGTAATATGTGGTGCAATTGGATTTAATAGAATTAATAATAATCTATAATCTTCTTTCGTAATAGAATCACAAGCATCATAAGCATTCGCTAAAATCATCAAACTAGAAATCACAGTATTATATCCCATATTCTTCATATCATGTTCAATTCTTTTAATGGACTTATTCTGAATGAGTTCAAGACTCTCTGTAAATCCATCCTTCTTATTTAGCTTATCCTTCATTCGAACAATTTTATCAAGGAAACGCTTACATCCTTTTAAAGAGTCTGTGCTCCAAGCAGCATCCATTTGATAGTCTCCAATAAACATCTCATAAACTCTTAACGTGTCCGCACCAAATTCTCTCACCACATCATCGGGATTAATTACATTTCCCTTTGATTTACTCATCTTTTGCCCATCAGGACCTAAAATCATACCGTGACTAACACGTGTCCAAATCATCTCTTTATGAGGAACTAAACCGATATTATACAAAAACTGTACCCAGAATCTTGCATAAAGTAAGTGTCTTGCTGTGTGTTCCATTCCCCCGTTATACCAGTCAACCCGGTTCCAATACTTCATCGCATCCATTGACGCAAACTCATGCTCATTATGGGCATCCATAAATCGTAAGAAATACCAAGAACTTCCTGCCCAGTTAGGCATCGTATCAGTCTCTCTTTTAGCATTTCCACCACATTTAGGACATTTACAGTTAACCCATTCTTCAATATTGGCAAGTGGACTTTCCCCATCTTCTGTAGGTTCATATTCTGCAACATCAGGAAGTAATAATGGTAAATCCTCCTCATTCATTGGAACCCAGCCACACTTTGGACAATGAATCATTGGAATTGGCTCTCCCCAGAATCTCTGACGTGAGAAAATCCAATCTCTCATCTTATAGTTATTCACCTTCCGAGCAATTCCTTTATCTACTAGCATCTTAGTAATACCAACTTTCGCCTCTTCTACTGTGCAACCATCAAATTCATCTGAGTTCACAAGTCTACTATCAGGATTATTCAAATAACTATGTTTCTCATATGCGTGTTCACTGATGTCTCCTCCACTAATAACTGGAATAATTTCTAAGTCATGTGCTATTGCATACTCATAGTCTCTCTGGTCATGACTAGGAACCGCCATAACAGCCCCTGTTCCATAGTCTCCAAGAACAAAGTCTCCTAAGAAAATAGGAACTTCTTTTCCATTTACAGGGTTAATTGCACGAACTCCTTTTACTTCTACTCCAGTTTTTCCTTTATTAAGTTCTGTTCGGTCCATATTAGACTTCTTCGCAGTCTCTAAAATATATGATTCTACTTCTTCTTTATTCTCGACTCTTGGCATTAGCTCTTTAATTAACTTTCCATCTGGTGCAATAACAAAGAAAGTAATACCATAAATCGTCTCAATACAAGTTGTAAAAATGGAAAACTTTCCACCACCAACAATCTCAATATCAACTTCAACGCCAGTAGATTTACCAATCCAGTTGATTTGTCCAAGTTTCACACGTTCTGCAAAGTTCGTATCATCAAGTCCTTTTAATAAATCCTCAGAATAATCACTCATGCGAAGCATCCATTGACTCTTCTCCTTCTGAATTACCTGATCTCCACAACGTTCACAAACGCCCCCTGCAGCATCTTCATTGGATAAGACACTCTTACAAGTAGGACACCAGTTAACTGGAATCGAATCCTTATAAGCCATACCATGTTTATAAAATTGTAAGAACTGCCACTGTGTCCATTTATAATACTCGGGATCCGTTGTAGAAAACTCTCTAGTCCAATCAAAAGAGAATCCAAGTGACTTCATTTGTCCCTTAAATGTTTTAATATTTTCACGCACTGCTTCCTTAGGATGAATATGGTTCTTAATCGCATACTGCTCAGCAGGTGCCCCAAAAGCATCCCATCCCATTGGAAATAACACATTATATCCTTGCATTCTCATCATTCTAGCAATGGCATCCTGTGCAGTATAACTACGAACATGTCCAACATGAAGTCCAGCACCAGACGGATAAGGAAACTCTACTAGAACATAATAAGGTTTCTTATCACTATAGTTATCTGCAACAAACACCTTTTTCTCTTCCCAAATTTTTTGCCATTTCTTTTCTATTTTCTTAAAATCATACATCTTTAATCAATCCTTTCCTAACATAATACATACCCACAAAATGATAACTAAATAGCACCAGTGGAATAACAATAATAATTGCTACTAAAATCTCCAAAATATAATGACGAATCATCATTACAATAGAAACCAAAAGTGCAATATCAAAAGATGAAACAATTGAAATCACTAGTAACAACTTTTTATAATCAATTAGTTTCAAATCCAAATGATAACATGACTCCAAATAACGAACCTCCATTGGCTTTTTTGCTGAATTTCTTCGTTTTGCCTTTCTCACAATAAAAAGTTGATAAATGAGAAATAAAAGAAGAAACGTCATCATAAATAAAACAAATTCTTCCATATTCACCTCCAAAAAAAACTCATCCTTAAACATAAGGACGAGTTACTCGCGGTACCACCTTAATTCACAGAATAATCTATGCATCTTTCAAAGAGATAACGGTCCTACCCGAAATACATTAAAGAAGTCAAGTTCACTATCTTCCTTCACTTGTTCACACCAACCACAAGCCTCTCTTTCCAAGGAAAAATAATTACTACTACTTCTAATATTTAAAACTACTAATAGTATACTGTTAAATAAAAACAATTGCAACAAGTTTTAATTATTTTTCGAATAAATACTTTTTGTTTTCACAATTGGCTCTTCCAAAGTAACGTTTTCATATTGAAAGAAGTCTTGTACCTCTTGTGGCAAAAATTGCATCTTTGTATGAAAAAGTTGTTCTTCTGCTTCCTTTCTTCTTTCTCTACTCTGTAAAAGAACAGGAATAGCCCAACGACAATCAACATCACCAACATAACCAGTCTCTTCAAATTGTTTTA
This sequence comes from uncultured Muribaculaceae bacterium, assembly GCA_964637865.1. Classification (GTDB taxonomy): domain Bacteria; phylum Bacillota_I; class Bacilli_A; order RF39; family UBA660; genus MGBC119817. The sequence goes on from CAZWXX010000024.1 coordinate 12,170, forward strand.
CTTGATTTCGTTCTGTAAGTCCAAGCAACACTTCTACAGTCATCTCACTTGGTAAGCTTTCTTGATCTTTTGAAGAAAGTAATGGAAGATCTCGATAAGAAAAACCACTCACACTAGTAAAATTAGTAAAATTATGATTTAAAACTTTACAAATAGCAGCAACACCATTGACTTTGGCAACAACACCTACATTTTTATCTAAAAAAACAGAATCTATTTTACAACTATTCTTATCAACAGAACAAAGTCCTCCTTTTTCTCTATGAAATAAAATCGTATGCCCCGAATCACTATAAATAGATTCAAATCCTAAACTCTTCACTTTTTCTACTCTCTCCTGGAAAACATCCCCATACAAAGAAGTATCTACAGTAAGCGGTTCCTCTAAAACTTCATAACTTTGAAAAATATAAGAAGACTTTGCATCTTTTACTTCTACTGTTTGAGAAGAATCTTCAAAATCCACTCTCTTATCATCCTGATAAATATTTCTAAATTGTATATCACGAAGCATATACTCAAGTCCAATTGAATTAATCTGAATCATAACTCCCCTTCTTTCCGAGAAAATACTTTATCATAAATCCAAAAAAAAGACAAGTTTTTACACAAGAAGGATAGTGTAAAAATGTTTTGGAAAAGTACAAAAAAAGAAAGAACTCAGTTATAATTACTATAATAACCCAATATAGTAAGGAGTTCTTTCATATGAATAGTATATCACAAAATATCAAATTTGAGGCAGAAAAAATTTTAGAAAGTGTTACAAAGAGTATTTTACTTGAGAATATTAATGATATATGTCATTTATTCTTTTCTAAGTTTTCACATGTTTTTTTAATTTCTAAACTAAA
>CAZWXX010000025.1:0-12858 GCA_964637865.1 uncultured Muribaculaceae bacterium
TGCCCAGACTGTAAGGGACTTGGAATCAAACAACAAATTGATCCTGATCTAGTCATTCCCGATAAAGATTTAAGTATCAATGAAGGATGTATCAAGACACTAAGTGACGATCAAGATGGAATTTATTATAAAAAACTAGAATGTGCTTGTAAGCATTACAAAATCAATATGGATAAACCATTTAAGAAGTTAACGACAAAAGAACAACAAATCATTCTTTATGGAAGTGATGAAATCATTCATTTCCATTATGCCACAAAAAGTGGGAATATCACAAATAGCAATGACTTTTATGAAGGAATTATCACAAATCTAGAAAGACGATATCGCGAAACCACCAGTACTTGGATTAGAGATTGGCTAGAACACTATATGGTAGAGTATGAGTGTGAAACCTGTCACGGTGCAAGACTAAATGATGATGTCCTAGCAGTAAAAGTAGGAAAGAAGAGTATTTATGAAGTTACGTGCATGAGTATTAAAGAACTGATTCCTTTCTTCCAAAATCTAAAATTAACAGAAGAACAGACTCAAATTGCAAATCTTGTCCTAAAAGAGATTAACTCTCGTCTAGAATTTTTAAAAAATGTAGGATTAGAATATCTAACGCTAAGTAGAAGCGCTGGAACCTTATCAGGCGGAGAAGCTCAACGAATTCGTCTTGCTACCCAAATCGGTTCCAGATTAACAGGAGTATTATATGTCTTAGATGAACCAAGTATTGGACTTCATCAACGAGACAACGAACGTCTTATTAATTCGCTTTTAGAAATGAGAGATTTAGGAAATACCTTAGTCGTTGTAGAACACGATACCGATACGATGCTTGCTAGTGACTATTTAGTCGATATTGGACCAGAAGCAGGAGATCGTGGTGGACGCGTTATGGCCAGTGGCACTCCAGAAGAAGTGATGAAGAATGAAAATAGCTTAACAGGACAATATTTGAGTGGTAAATTATGTATTGAGGTGCCAAAAACAAGAAGAAAAGGCATTGGTAAGAAATTAACGATTAAAGGTGCCGAAGAAAATAATTTGAAAAATATCGATGTCACAATCCCTCTTGGAACCTTTACTTGTGTAACCGGAGTATCCGGAAGTGGAAAAAGTAGTTTAATCAACGAGATTTTATGTAAAAGTATTTCCAAAGAATTATATCGTTCCAAAGAGAAACCAGGAAAGCACAAAAAAATATTAGGAATTGCGAACCTAGACAAAATTGTAGAAATTTCACAAAGCCCAATTGGAAGAACCCCACGAAGTAACCCTGCTACCTACACAGGAGTATTTGATGACATTAGAACACTATTTACAACCACCAAGGAAGCTAAAATGTATGGTTACGAAAAAAATCGTTTTTCCTTTAACGTAAAAGGTGGAAGATGTGAAGCATGTCGTGGAGATGGTGTCAAAAAAATTGAAATGCATTTTTTACCAGATGTCTATGTACCTTGTGAAGTTTGTAATGGCACGAGATATAATCGTGAAACATTAAACATAAAATATAAAGATAAAAATATTGCTGATGTATTGGACATGCGTGTCAGTGAAGCATTAGATTTTTTTGAAAATGTTCCAAAAATTAAAAACAAACTACAAGTATTAGAAGATGTTGGCTTAGGCTACATTAAACTAGGGCAAAGTGCACCAACCCTATCAGGTGGAGAAGCAGAACGAGTAAAACTTGCCAAAGAACTTCAAAGAAAAGCAACAGGAAAAACGTTGTTTGTACTAGACGAACCAACAACAGGTCTTCATACACATGATATTAAGCGTCTACTTGCAATTTTACAGAAAATAGTAGATAATAAAGATACCGTAGTCGTAATTGAACACAATTTGGATGTCATAAAAGTGGCTGATCATATTATTGATTTAGGACCAGAAGGTGGCGATATGGGAGGACAAATTGTAGCAACAGGAACTCCAGAAGAAGTAGCAAAAGTAAAAGAATCATATACTGGTAAATTCTTGGCAAAAATTCTATAGGGAGGAAAAATATGCAAATAATCAAAGAAGTAAAAGGCTTTACACGAGTAAATCGCCTACTAGAATGGATGATCTATATGCTAGGATATACGATTGTCTTTATTATAGTGTCTAACTTATTTGATAGTCTCTATATTGATATAGAACACTCCTACATATATTCATTTTTAACTGTTTTCATTGTTTATTTGCTAAACATTACCATAAAGCCAATTCTAGTAACACTGACAATTCCAATTACAGGTCTAACTCTAGGACTTTTCTATCCATTCATTAATCTATTTATACTAAAATTAACAGATTGGATATTAGGAAGTCATTTCGATTTAAATAATTTTTGGATTGCACTATGGATTGCAATATTAATTTCTATTATGAATTTCTTTATGGAAGGATTTATTATAAAACCAATTGTTAGGAGGGTAAAAAGAAATGAATAAAATAGCACTCGATTTAGGTTTCTTTCAAATATATTGGTATTCTATTTTTATTCTCCTAGCAATACTCGTATCATCTACCATTATATATTTAGAAACAAAGAAAAAACACATTGACCAAGATTTTTTTATCAATCTTCTTTTTTATACTGTAATATCTGGCATTATAGGAGCGCGACTTTATTATGTAACATTCCATTATGATTATTACAGTAAAAACTTACTAGAAATCTTAGAAATATGGAATGGTGGACTTGCCATACACGGCGCCATTCTCTTTGGAGGTATTACAGCACTCATTTATTGTAAAAAATATAAACAAAACACACTAAAAATATTTGATATGATTGTAGTAGGTTTAATTTTAGGTCAAGCGATTGGAAGATGGGGAAACTTCTTTAATCAAGAAGCCTACGGAGCAGTTACAACAGTAGCCAAACTAAAAAGTGCTGGTGTACCACAGTTTGTCATAAATGGGATGTATATTATGGGAGAGTACCATCAGCCTACATTTTTTTATGAATGTATTTGGAATATATTCGGTTTTATTGCCTTACTCCTAATAAGAAAATACCCTAGACTAAAAAATGGACAATTAATGGGATTTTATCTTATATGGTATTCATTAGCACGCTTTATGATAGAAGGAATGCGGATGGATTCATTAATGCTTGGATCTTTTCGAGTAGCACAAATTGCCTCTATCATCTGTTTAATAATAGGCTTATACTTCTTTATAATCCACCCAAAAAGAAGTTCAAGATTTGAAAATTTATATGCAAAGGATGAGATAAATGAAAGAAAATAATTATGATGTCGTAGTAATAGGAGCAGGAGTAGCAGGAATGACTTCTGCCATCTATCTAAAACGTGCAGGGCTAAACTGTTTATTGATAGAAGGAGATACTCCTGGAGGTCAAGTGACAAAGACAATAACAATAACCAATTATCCAGGTTTTAAAAGTATCACAGGAGCAGAACTTGCCACAAAAATTTTGTCACAAGTAAAAGAACTAGGAGTAGATATCCTCTATCAAAAAGTAAAAAATGTAAAATTAGACCAAGATATGAAAATCATAGTATTAGATGATGAAAAAGAAATTGTAACCAAAACCTTAATCATTGCAACTGGACGCAAACCAAAAAAATTGGGATTGCCAAAAGAGGAAAAACTAGCAGGTCGAGGCATCAGTTATTGTGCAACTTGCGATGGTGCACTGTTCAAAGGAGAAGAAGTAGTAGTAATCGGTGGAGGAGATACAGCCCTAGAAGAAGCAATTTATCTATCTTCTCTTTGTAAAAAAGTAACATTAATTCATAGACGAGATGAATTTAGAGCAAAGTCTTATTTGCAAGAAGAATTAAGATATATTGATAATATTGAAGTAATAACGAATGCGAATGTAACAGATTTAATTGAAACAGATGGAAAACTTTCTCACGTAAGAATAAATAAAGAAAATAAAATAGAAAATATTCCATCATCTGGATGCTTCATCTTTATTGGCTATATCCCACAAACAGATAATCTTTCTTATTTAGGCATTACAAATGAAGAAGGATTTATTCCAACAAATAGCAATATGGAAACAACAATAAAAGGAGTTTATGCAGTAGGGGATGTAAGAGAAAAAGATGTTTGCCAAATTGTAACAGCAACATCAGATGGTGCCATTGCCGCAATTCATATCTCGAAAGCATTAAGTAGTGATAAATAAGAATAAGTGCATATATTAGATAGAGGAAGTGAAAGCCATGAATAAAAAAGTAACCATACTAGGCGGTGGGACAGGAATGTCTTATCTTCTTAGAGGATTAAAAAATTTTCCACTAGATATTACGGCTGTAATTACAGTATCTGATAATGGGAAATCAACAGGAAAATTACGGAAAGAATTCAAAACTCCTGCAGTGGGAGATATTAGAAAAGTACTTACAAGTCTATCCAGTACAGATCCTACTATAAAACAGCTAATGGAATATCGGTTTAAAACATCAAGTGATTTAGATGGCCATGCCGTTGGCAATTTAATACTAACTGCCCTTCTAGATATTACAGGAAGTCTAGAAAAATCTATCACAACACTTTCTGAACTACTAGATGTAAAACATAAAGTTTTACCAATTTCAGAAGATGCCTCTCTAACATTAATGTGCACCACAGAAAAAAATGAACTCATTGAAGGTCAAAGAGAAATTAGTAAATCACCGCAAAAAATAAAAAAGATTTTCTATAAAGAAGAACCCCATGTAACAAAAGAAGTAATGGATGCCATAAGAAAAAGTGATTTAATTATTTTTAGTATGGGAAGCCTATATACCTCTCTTTTGCCAAACATTATCTGTAAAGATGTAGAAAATGCTTTAGATGAGACCAATGCTCCTATTATGTATTTATGTAATGCAATGACACAACCAGGAGAAACGGATAACTTCACAGTAGCAGATCATGTCAAATTAATTAATAGTTACCTAAAAAGAAGAAAAATAGATGTCGTAATTGCAGCAAATACAAAACTAGATAAAAAAATAATAGAAAAATATGAAACGGAAGAAACAAAAGAGCCAGTTATAATTGATAAAGAAGAATTAAAAAAACTAGATGTAGAATTAAGGGAAGTCGATACTCTAACTATTGTTGATAATGTGATAAGACACAATAGTCTAAAGCTATCAAATGAAATATTTTCTTATTTAATGAGGGATTAACATGTCTTATACAACAAAAATTAAAAATGAAATTTTAAATATAGAAGGTTCAAAAACAGAATTAATTGCAGAACTCTCTGGCTTTGTGAGAAATAATGGTGAATTTGCAGAAGATACTTTAAAACTAACAACGGAAAATAATGCTATTAAAGAACGAATCATTGATATGTTTCATAGACTTTATGAGACAAAAGTAGAAATAGAGATAAAAGAAAATCTTAATTTTTCTAAAAACAAACTATATGTCATGAAAATAACAGAAAATTTATCTCTTATTTTAGAAGATATTGGCTACTTCGATAAAGATAAAAACTATTTAAATGCACCACCTCAATATGTTATAGGAGGAAATGAAGAAATTAGATCTTATTTACGTGGAGTGTTTTTATGCGAGGGAAGTATTAATGATCCTAAAACTTCTAGATATCACATGGAACTTTTAATAGCACGACCCGAGGAAGCAGTATTTGTCCAAAAACTCCTAAATATTTTTGATCTCAATGCTAAAATTTTAACACGTGACAAAGGCTATATGATTTATATAAAAGAAGCAGAAAAAATAAGTGACTATTTAAAAATACTGGGAGCATCTAATGCAGTAATGTATTTTGAAAACATTAGAATTTATCGAGATACAAAAAATCAAACCAACCGATTAAATAACTGTGAACAAGCTAATATCAACAAGGTAGTAGATGCAGCAAGTAGTCAGTTAAAACAAATAGAAAAAATAAAAGAACATATGGCATTAGAATTATTAGATGAAAAAACAAAAGAAGCAATAGATTATCGTTTAAAATATCCCGAAGCATCACTAAAGGAATTAAGTGAAATTATCTCACTAGAAACGGGAAATACCATTACCAAATCAGGACTAAATCATCGTTTTAGAAAAGTAAAAGAACTTTTTGATAAACTGGAGAAATTATAAATAGCTAAAAGAAATCACGACAAAAAAACTCTATCAAGAGTAACAATAACTCGAATAGAGTTTTAATTTGCATTTTCTACAATTTTATCAACAAGACCATATTCTAAAGCCTCATGCGCATCCATGAAATGATCTCTCTCTGTGTCTTTCTCAATCGTTTCTAAATCTTTCCCAGTATTCTTAGAAAGTAGACGATTTAACTTATCTTTAAGTTTCAATATATGTTCTGCGGCGATTTTAATCTCAGTAGCCTGCCCCTCTGCACCACCTAAAGGTTGATGAATCATCACTTCAGAATTAGGAAGAGCAAAACGCTTTCCCCGAGTACCACTAGCAAGTAAGAAAGAAGCCATGGATGCTGCCATTCCAACACAAATAGTAGTAACATCACTTTTAATAAATTGCATGGTATCATAAATAGCCATACCTGAAGTAATCACTCCACCAGGCGAGTTAATATAAATACTAATATCGTCATGATTAATAGAATCCAAATATAAAAGTTGAGCAATAACACTATTTGCCATTTGATCATTAATTTCCCCACTAAGCATAATAATTCTCTCTTTTAAAAGACGAGAAAAAATATCATAACTACGTTCCCCATTCATATCCTTTTCTACAACAACTGGCACTAAACCCATTTTATTCACCCTCTCTTAAACATATTATAGACACGATAAAATGAAAATATGCATATTCTCTTTCGTCAAAATATGATACAATAGAAAAGTAAAATAGAAAAAGGGTGTGTCATATGATAGAAAATATAGAAATACAAATCAATAATCAAAAAAGAGAAGTATCAAAAGGAATTACATTAGAAGAATTATCTAAAATAGAACAAGATCATTTCCGCTATCCTATTCTCTTAGCCAAAGTAGACGGCGTTTTAAAAGAATTGACAACAAAAATTGTAGAACCGGCAAGAATAGAATTTCTAGATTTAACCTCTCGTGAAGGTAATAGAGTACACGTAAATGGTCTCAAATTTATGCTTCAATATGCCATCAAAGAATTATATGGACAAAATAAAAATATGAAAATCCAGCATTCTATAGATAAAGGAATCTATGTAGAAGTAGACTTTAAAATATCAGAAGAAATGGTAAAAGAGATAAAAGAAAAAATGTGCTCTCTTGTAGAAAAAGATTTAAATATTAGTGAAGTTCATGTAGATAGAATGGATGCCATTAATTATTTTAAACAAGTAGGGGATGATTCAAAAGTAGGAGTAATGAAATATAATACAAATACTTTTGTTAATCTATATCGTCTCGGAAATCTTTATAATTATTTTTATTATTTTATGCCAATTTCGACGAAATACATAAAAGATTTTGATTTAACTTATATTAACGAATTTGGTTTTGTACTACGGTTTCCAACAGTATACATCAATGATAAAATAAAAAACTACGAACATCATCCACATATGTTTGATATTTTTAAAGAATGTCGCAAGTGGGCAAAAATGATGAATGTTCGAAACGCACCAGAACTAAATGACATGGTATCAACAGGTAAAATTAGTGATTTAATTCGAATGAATGAAATGATTACTAGTAACCGTCTTTTAGAAATCGCAAAAGAAATTGTGAAAAAAGAAGATGTAAAAATTGTCCTTTTGGCAGGACCTTCTTCCTCAGGCAAAACTACAACAACTAGAAAACTATGTATGTATTTACAAAGCTTAGGAAAAACCCCAAAAGTAATTTCAATGGACGACTATTTTGTAGAAAAGGACCAAAATCCCATTGGGGAAGATGGAAAACCAGACTATGAGTGCTTAGAAGCAATTGATTTAAATCTGTTCAATGATCACATAGCAAAATTGATTGCAAATGAAGAAGTATTAGTACCAACCTATAACTTTCTCCTTGGAAAAAAAGAATATAAAAAGAAAATTCAAGTAGGTGAAAAAGACTTAATTTTAATTGAAGGTATTCATGGTCTAGATCCTCACATTTTAACAAATATTAAAAGAGATAAAAAATATAAAATTTATTTGTCCGCTTTAACAGAACTAAATATGGATGACCATAACAGAATTTCAACAACAGATAATAGACTTTTGCGAAGAATGATTCGCGATAACAGAACAAGAGGTTATAATATAGAAGCAACACTAAGAAGTTGGCCTGCAGTAAGACGTGGTGAAGAAAAATATATATTTCCATATCAAGATGATGCTGATGTAGTCTTTAATACCGCTTTAATTTATGAACTAGGTGTATTAAAAACCTATGTAGAACCATTACTTTATTCAGTAGATGTAAATTCAGAATATTATGAAGAAGCAAAGAGACTAATTAATTTTTTACATTTATTTTTACCAATTCCCTCAGAAAGTATCCCACAGGACTCTATTTTAAGAGAGTTTATAGGAGGTAGTTGTTTCCATGATTAATATTCACAGGATGTTGTGGATATTTTTTCTTTACATGAAAAAAATGTCAAACTAGATAGAATATATTGCGTGTACTTGTGGAAAACTATATAATGAAAATAAGGAGGATGAAAAAATGATAAAAGTAGCAATTAATGGATTCGGAAGAATTGGAAGACTTGTATTTCGTTTAATGGAAGAAAGTAATGATTTTGAGGTAGTCGCAATCAATGATTTAACAGATGCAGAACAATTAGCCTATCTTTTAAAATATGATACGAATCATCGAAATTACAGAGTTGATGAAATTAAAAGTGATAATGATGCAATCGTTGTTGGAGGAAGAAGAGTAAAAGTGTATGCTGAAACAGATCCTAAAAACTTACCTTGGAAAGATTTAAATATTGATGTAGTAATGGAGTGTACGGGAAAGTTTACAGATAAAGAAAAAGCATATGCTCATATAACAGCTGGTGCTAAAAAAGTAATCATCTCAGCTCCTGCCAAGGGAGATTTAAAGACAATTGTATATAATGTAAATGAGAAAGACTTAACAGGAGATGAAGAAATTATTTCAGCGGCAAGCTGTACAACAAACTGTCTAGCCCCTGTATTAAATGTGATTCATAAAGCATTTGGAATTGAAAAAGGATATATGACGACAGTGCATGCTTATACGAATGATCAAGCAACACTAGATGTTCCTCATAAAAAAGGAATTCGTGCTCGTCGTGGTCGTGCCGCAGCAGCAAACATCATTCCAGCATCAACCGGTGCCGCAAGTGCCATTGGAAAAGTATTAAAAGACTTAGATGGACGCTTAGATGGAACAGCAATGCGTGTTCCTGTAGCAACAGGATCAGTAATTGATCTAGTATTAGAATTAAAGAAAAATGTAACAGCAGAGGAAGTAAATCAAGCTTTAAAAGAAAATACCAACGAAACACTAGGTTATACAGAAGATCCAATTGTATCAAGTGATATTATCGGTTCTCACTTCGGTGGACTTGTAGATGGACTTTCTACAAGTGTCTTAGAAGTAGAAGGACGTCAGTTAGTAAAAGTAGTCGCTTGGTATGATAATGAAATGAGTTATACTGCCCAAATGGTACGTACTGCAAAATACTTATGTGATATCAGTGTAAAATAAAAGAACAAAAGAAAAATAAATAAACCAAAAGATGAAAACAGTAGAAGGAAGAAGGATACTATAAAGGTAGTATTCTTTTTAAGTTAGAAATTTATTGTTTCAAATAGAGTAAATAATGGTATAATAAAAAAGAAAATGGAGGATTCGAGATGAAAAAAAATATAAAAGAAGTAGAGATAAAAAATAAAACAGTACTGATTCGTTGTGATTTCAATGTTCCCCTAAAAAATGGAAAAATTATCGATAATACCAGAATTGTAAAAAGCTTAGAGACAATAAAATATTGTATAAAAGAAAAAGCGAAAATTATTTTGCTTTCCCACCTAGGTCGTGTAAAAACAGAAGAGGATAAAAAAGAAAAAACCTTAAAACCAGTAGCAAAAGAATTAGAAAAACTTTTAAACCAAAAGGTATTATTTGCAAAAGAAACAAGAGGAGAAGAAGTAGAGAAAAAAGTAGGAAAACTAAAATCAGGAGAAGTATTACTTTTAGAAAATACAAGATTTGAAGATATTGATGGAAAGAAAGAAAGTGGTAACGATAATGAGTTAGGCGCTTACTGGGCAAGTCTTGCTGACGTCTTCGTAAATGATGCTTTTGGAACATCGCATCGTGCTCATGCCTCTAACGTAGGAATCGCTTCCCATATGAAAACAAGTTGTATTGGTCTTCTAGTAGAAAAAGAATTGAAAGCATTAGAAGAACTAAATTGTCCCGATAAACCATTTATTGTCGTTTTAGGCGGTTCTAAAGTGGGCGACAAAATCGGTGTCATTGAAAATATCGTAGAAAAAGCCGATAAGATTTTAATTGGAGGAGGAATGGCATTTACTTTCTTAAAAGCGGAAGGGTATGAAATTGGAAATTCTATCTGCGATAATGAACATGTATCTTTCTGTGAAAAAATAACAAAAAAATACTCAGAAAAAATAATTTTACCCGTAGATTTTAAAGTAACAAGTGAATTCAGTGACGATACGAAAGTAGAAGAAAAAGATATTGATGAGATAGATTTTAATGATATGGGACTAGATATTGGTACCAATACGATAGAAATATTTAAAAATCATCTTCATGATGCTAAACTTGTACTTTGGAATGGTCCACTTGGTGTCTATGAATTAAATAATTTTAAAGCAGGAACAGATGAAATCTTGAATTATCTAGCTGAAAATAATATAAAAGCGATATTAGGTGGAGGAGATATCGTAGCAGCAGCAACGCTCGCACATGTTACAGATAAAATCTACCATATTTCAACTGGAGGAGGAGCAACCCTTGAATACTTAGAAGGAAAAGACTTGCCTGGGATTAACTCCATAAAATAGGTGAAAAGATGAGTAAAGAAAAGTTATTAATTGGAAAACCAACGAGTACTTTGCTAGAATTAAATGCAGTTCTAGCTTTTGAGCAAGAACATCCATTAATGGAGGCAAGTATTGCCAAAAATTATGGAAATATCCATGAAAATCTTTATTTACTGAAAGAATTTGATATTATAGACAGTTGTAATATTACAGCAAATAGTGATATTAGGAGTTGTATCCTAACTTTTCCAAAACTAGAAACAGAAACTCCAAGAAAAATGATAAAAGTAGCGACTTATTATGCATTAGAAACAATGAATATGGAAGAGTCATTTGTTTTTGCAGAAAAAGAAGATAAAAATATGATTCATGCTTTAAATCGCCTAGGGTATGAATATTTAGGAGAAGAAGAAAAAATGGAAACTTTTGTAAAAGATAAACCAATGATAAAAGAAAGTGAAGCGATGAAATGGAGATAATAAAAAACATACGTAAAAATACAATTTTAATATTATTAATTACTCTATTAGTATTAGTATTAGTTCTAAAAGAAGACTTTGCAAGTACAATAAACGCTTTGAAAAATATGAACTACCAATATTTATTTCTAGCAGTTTTTGTCTTTTCCTTATCCATTCTTCTAAAAGGAGTTATCTCATACAAAGTAGTAAATGAAAAAGAAAAGTATTCTTTAAAAGAAGCAATAAAACATAATATAATTGTACAATTCTTTAATGGAATTACACCATTTTCAACAGGTGGACAACCAATGGAAGTTTATATGTTAAAAGAGCATGGTATTCGTGTAAGTAGAGGAACTAATTTCATTATTCAAAACTTTATTTTCTATCAAATAGCACTAGTACTATTTGGCTTATTTGCCGTTATATACAATGCCAAATTCCATCTCTTCCCTGATAGTCCAATTTTAAGAAATCTAGTCTTATTAGGATTTTTAATAAATACATTAGTAGCAGTATTCTTGTTTATCTTAGCATTTTCTAAAAAAGTAACAAGTTATATTGTATATCATGCAATTAACATCTTAACAAAACTAAAATTAATAAAGAACAAGGAAGAAACCAAAGAACGTTGGAAAGAGAGAATTACAGAATTTCATAAGAGTACACAAGAACTAAAACAGAAAAAAGTACTTGCTATAGTAGGAGTGCTTCTAAATCTATTAAGTCTTGCCTGCTTTTACATAGTTCCTCTTTTCATTGTCTACTCACTTGGAGATTTTAAAAGTTTAACCCTAACAGAATCTATGGTAACTTCTGCCTATGTTTTAATCGTGGGATCTTTCGTACCAATACCAGGAGCAAGTGGAGGGATTGAATATAGCTTTTTAAGTTTCTTTCATGCTTTTTTATCAAGCGGAGTCACCAGTGCTGTTTTACTTGTTTGGAGATTTATCACTTATTATTTACCAATGATTATAGGCGCCATTGTCTTTAATATTGACGAAGGGGGTAAAAAACAATGCGAATAGGAATTTTTACAGAAACATACACTCCATATATTAGTGGACTTGTAACAAGTGAATTAATGCTAAAAAAAGCCTTAGAAAAAAAAGGTCATACCGTATATGTTGTAACAGCAAACTTAACAGACTTTAAATATGAGTATGATGAAAAAGATCACGTTTTAAGAATTCCCGGAATTCCAACAGGAATCTATGATTCACGTCTTACAAGTATCTATCCAATCGCCGCTGTTAATAAAATTAAAAGTTGGAACCTAGATGTCATTCACTCTCAAACAGAGTTTGCAATAGGAACCTTTGCACGCCTTTTTGCAAAGCAATACAATATCCCACTCGTGCATACGTATCATACGATGTATGAAGACTACATTCACTATATAACCAAAGGATACTTTCAAAAGTCTAGCAAAAAGTTAGTGGAATATTTCACAAAGTTCTATTGTGAGACAACGGCAACAGA
>CAZWXX010000026.1:0-12189 GCA_964637865.1 uncultured Muribaculaceae bacterium
TGTTCTAGGGCATCTTTTACTTTAATAAAGTCTTCTGGTTTTGTTGTAATTAAGTAAGACTCCTCTAATACTTCAAAGTCTTCTGCTCCTGCATCAATTGAGGTCATCATTACTTTTTCTTCATCATAATCTTTGGGTACTTCTATATTTCCTGTACGATGAAACATATAACTAACAGATCCACTAGTTCCTAGGTTTCCTCCTCGTTTATTAAAACAATTCCTCACTTCTGCTGCTGTTCTATTTTTATTATCTGTTAGGCAATCTACGATTATGGCAATTCCATTTGGACCATATCCTTCATAACGGATAGATTCGTAATTTTCGCCTGTTCCTGCACCTTTTGCTTTATCAATCGCTTTTTGGATGTTATCTTTTGGCATATTAGCACCACGTGCTTTTTCTACTACCATTCTAAGGGATGGATTTTGATCAATATCTGGTACTCCTAGTTTGGCTGCTACATAAATTTCTTTGGCAAGTTTTTGAAATACTTTACCGCGTGCTTGATCGGCTGCTCCTTTCGCACGATGGATTTTTGCCCATTTTGAATGTCCACTCATCTTTCTCTCCTCCTTTTTCTTGTTATTATAATAGCATAGTTTTTTTACTTTTGCACTACTTTAGCTTAAAAGAAAAAAGAAAAGTTATCCTCTTTTCTACTTTTATAAATGTTTCGTTTTCACAGGAGTATGTTGTGATGGACCAATATAGTTTGCTAATTTTTGAACTTCTTTATTATTTCTTAGTTTTTCATAAGCTTTATCTCTTATTTGTCGTACTCTTGTCCCTGTAATATGATACATTTCAGCAATTTCGTAACTTGAATAGCATCGATCTACACCAACACCATTTAATAAGCAGATAATTTCTTTTTCTCGCTCTTTTATTGAAATATTTTCTAACATAGTATGAACATTTTCTACCATTTGTTTTTCTACTACTTTATCTTCTAATGATTCTTGATTTCTTACAGAAATAATTTCTTCTAATCGGGTAGAGTTTTCATCACTTTCTTCCTCTTTATTTGATAACATGTCGTTTATACTAACGCATGTTAGAGATAGTGCTATTTTTAAGTTATTCGCTTGTTCCTCAGATAAATTCATATCCTTTGCAATTTCTTCGAAAGATGGATTTAAATGTTGCTTTGAGGCATATAATTTACTGTATTTTGTCCTACTATCATTCACTGGACTAGGAATTGTAAGATCTGATACTAGCTTATTACTTTCTCTTAGCAATCTCCCATATAATCCTTGATAGATATAAGTAGAGAACCGCGTATCTTTTTCTGAATCATAGTTATCTATTTCCTCCAGCATATATATTAATCCTTCTTGTAATAAATCTTCAGTGAAAGTTTCTGAAACATTGCATTTTTTTATAAGTTTTCTCACTATGTTGGCATTGTCCATGATGAAACTTTCTCTTAGTGAATTATTACCGGCTTGTATTTGTCTAATTATTTCTTTTTCTCCTTGTTTTTCCATTTGCAAATATTTCTTTATAATCGGAAGCGTTTTTAACCCATTATTTTCCTTATTTTCTGCTACTGGCATAATATTTAGTTTCAAAATTTCTTCTATGGTCAAATTATTTCTGTAAAGACAATATATTTTATTTATATTTTCTTCTGTTAGTACTTGTTCTATTAATTTTTCTTGATAGTAAAATGTATTATTATTTTCACTGCCATAAATATTTGTATAAATGATAGTGTATTGTAATGTAGGCAAAACTTGTTTTAAGTGGTATAAAGCAAAACGTAATTTGGGTTCTAGTGGTATTAAATTACTTGTAGTTTTGCTATTTGGTTCATAAATTTCAGATATTTTTCTTTGTATTTCTAATAACTCTTCTGAATTTATCTTTTCTAGAGCTTTTTGCTTTATATAAGAAACTCCTTGTTGGGTTATTTCTAATTCTTTTGCAATTTGTGCTTGATCTTTCATATTTTCACTAATCATATTATGATAGATAACATAATATTCTTTTGGATTTAATATCGTTAAGAGACTTTTTAATAAGATTGTTTTTTCCTTTGTTCTACCTAGTGATTCTTTAGTACTTGTATTGAATAGTTTATTTATTTCCATAAAAATCCCCCTCTTTAATTGCTAGCATATTTTACTACAAAAATGTTGTTTTGTCAAATTTTTCAGTTTTTTTGATACTATCTTTTTCTTATAGAACATGATATACTTTGAGGGAGAGAGAGTTGGAGTTTCATGAAAGTAGAGATTAATAGGCGCAGTATTCCTATCCATATACTTACAAATAGGTGGGATCGCATTAAGGGGTATATGTGGAAGCTAGATCCTATTAAAGAGGGATTATGTTATCCTAAAAAGAGATATTTTAGTACTTATTTTTATTGTCAGAATATAGATTTAGTTATGACAGATAAGAATTATAAGATTTTGTATCTTTATCCTAATTTAAGAAGTGAGAAGAGAATTCTTTTTAAGAGAAAAGTTTATTATACTTTTGTACTCCCGGTTGGTAGTTGTCAAAATTTAAAAATTTTAGATATTTTAGACGTAAAAGAGAAATGAGTTTTATCATTTCCCTTTTTTAGTTTTTATAATCGAAATAGAAATCTAGGATTCTTACTTGATCTCCTTCTTTAGCACCTAATTCTTCTAATTTTTCATCAATTCCCATTTTGGTTAATT
Source organism: uncultured Muribaculaceae bacterium (assembly GCA_964637865.1). Lineage (GTDB taxonomy): Bacteria > Bacillota_I > Bacilli_A > RF39 > UBA660 > MGBC119817. Next base: position 2,679 of record CAZWXX010000026.1, read on the forward strand.
TTTTTGCAAAACGCAACATTCCTTCTTCAGTCGAAAATTTTGTCATCTTAAATAGTTTTTCTACTTTTTCTCCTTTAATTACCCATAAGTCTTCTGCTTCTTTTTCTATGGTGTATGGTTCTTCTTTTTTAAATGTATATAAGACATGACTTTCAAATTCATCATCTTCAAATAAGCTTGTAGTTGGCATTTCTTTTAATATTTTTCCTAAATAGTCTACTACTTCTTGTAAACCTGTATTGGTCGCTGCTGATACTTTGAATATTTTTATCGAAGGATCTATTTTACTTGAAAACTTTTGATAATTTTCTTCAAATCCTTCTATATCTTTCTTGTTGGCAATGATGATTTGAGGCTTATTTAAAAGTTTTGGATTAAATTCTTCCAATTCTTTATTGATTAGTAAATAGTCTTCATAGGGATCTCTTCCTTCTGTACTTGCCATATCAATAACATGAGCAATTACTTTGGTTCTTTCTATATGGCGTAAGAATTTATCGCCTAATCCTTCTCCTTTACTTGCTCCTTCTATTAAGCCTGGTAAGTCTGCCATTACAAAACTTTCGTTGCTAGATGTTTTTACTACTCCCAAGTTAGGTTTTAATGTTGTAAAATGGTAGGAAGCAATTTTAGGCTTTGATCTAGAAACACAAGAGATAATGGTACTTTTTCCGACACTAGGCAAGCCAACTAGTCCTACGTCTGCTAGCATTTTTACTTCTACTTTTAAATCTTTTTCTTCGCCAGGTTCTCCATTTTCCGAGAAATCGGGAGCAGTATTGGTTTGTGTTTTAAATGCTGTGTTTCCGCGACCTCCACGACCACCTTTCGCTACAATTGCTTCTTGTCCTACCTCTTTTAAATCTGCTAAAATGAAACCTGTATCTAAATCTGTTACTACAGTTCCAAGGGGCACTTTAATGATAATAGGAGCACTTCCTTTTCCATGTTGATTTTTACCACGACCATTTTCGCCTTTTTTTCCCTTTATTTGTTTTTGATAACGAAGGTCTAATAAAGTATGAAGACCGCTATCTGCAATAAATACAATATCTGATCCATGTCCTCCATTTCCACCAAAAGGTCCTCCCATTGCTACATATTTTTCACGACGAAAAGCAGTACAACCATCTCCACCGTCTCCTGCTTTTACTTTTATTTCCACTTCATCTACAAACATATTATCACCCCTCAAAGTAACATCATTATACCATAACCCTGTAGAAATGAAAAGAAATAGGTGGAATTCCTATTTTCTAATTATTTTGCCATCTATGATATCCACTCTTTGTTATACCATATTTTCTTATCCTCTCACTCAACAATGAATGGCTTATTCATACTGCCATCTCCACTTGTGATTTTAGTCCCAGGAACAAGTGATAACGACGGCCGAACGCCGCCCGTGTCGTTGACGTTGCTGATGCTCAGGTTGCCACTATAGTAGACGTAGAAGCCGTAAGCGTAGTTATTGTAGAAGTAAGACGGCGACAAAGCCCACCAATACTGATTCGTATATAAATAATAACTAGAATTAGCAGTACCGCCTTTGCCTCCTGCTAACATAATCTCATCTGCTGTGAGTAATGCCACTGGATACGTTAATAATCCATTTCCATTCTTTGCATCTACTGTAAACTTATCCTCTACATTTGCACAAGCGAGACTTGGCTGATGTGTTGTATAAGCTCTATCATATGTTCCGAAATAAGTAGTACTTCCATCAACTCTAGAATTTCGATCATTACACCAAATAGTATCTTCTAACTTACTAGTATAATCTGTCATATTATTTTGATACCAAGTATCAATTGCTACTTTTATCGTAGAGTCTGTCGTATTATTTACCATATACCCTACATATTCAGAAGAATTATAAGTCTCATTAAATTTACTTGTTCCTATTTGCGTTGTCTCTCCTGTAGTATTGGTACATTGTCCATTTGTATCAAGACTTCCATTATAAATTAATTTTACTCCACCAGTTTCTGTCGTTCTTACAATTTTCCAACAAAATCCTGCAAATTTAACATTGTTATCAGTCACTGCTCCTCTATAATAATGAACTGGATATGCATCATCTTTCGTAGAACTTAGAGTATAGACTCCTTTTCCATTCGTGTCTGATGAGATAGCACTAAAGTCTATTCCAGTAGTTGATGTGACAAACTCACTAGCTTGGTTATCTAGTACTGCGTTTTTTGCTATTTTAGCATATAATTTTTCTCCCACTTCTTGCATTGCTTCTATTCTAAGTTGTCCTTTAAACATAGTTTCCATTACTGCATTCGTTGCATCCTGATCGATCCACATTTTTAAGACATAAGTATACTTTGTTTTTGGCTCGATTGTTCCTGTTTCTAAGACTCTATTGGGATGTTCTCCAATCGCATTTAATAATTGTAAATCTACTTCACTTCCATCTTTTACAAGTTGATATTTGATGAAGGAGTCTTGCATACGATTTTGTCCTTCTGCTAAACCTAAATCATCTAAATAAATGGTATAGTCACTTACTACGTTTCCTTTATTTTCTAGTGTAAAAGTATACCCATCTTGAGATAATCCTTCTTCGTTACTAACAGGCACTGCTTCCGTAAATGAAATTCCTCCTGCCATCGTATCATCTAATTCTAACTCTAGGCTTCCTGCAGTAAGTATTGTTAATTCTTTAGTTCCTCGAAGAGTTAACTGTAACCATGCATAAGACAAGCCTATTAACATAAGCACTGCACTTACTCCAACAAATACACTCATTTTATGTTTCTTTAACCAGTTTTCTTTTTTATGATTCTCTTCCATATTTTCATTCCTCTCTATTTCTACTTTGTCCACGAAAGGGTTTTCGTGGACGATGGAAAGGTTATAGGTGTGGGACTTTTCTTATCCTCTCACTCAACAATGAATGGCTTATTCATACTGCCATCTCCGCTTGTGATTTTAGTCCCAGGTGCAAGTGAAACCGCGGGCCGAACGCCGTACGTGTCGTAGACGCGGTTGAAGCTCAGGCGGCCACTAGAGTTGACGCTGAAGCCGCTAGCGTAGTTATTGTAGAAGTAAGACGGCGACAAAGCCCACCAATACTGATTCGTATATAAATAATAACTAGAATTAGCAGTACCGCCTTTGCCTCCTGCTAACATAATCTCATCTGCTGTGAGTAATGCCACTGGATACGTTAATAATCCATTTCCATTCTTTGCATCTACTGTAAACTTATCCTCTACATTTGCACAAGCGAGACTTGGCTGATGTGTTGTATACGTCCTATCATTTGCTCCGAAGTAAATATTACTTCCATCTACTCTAGAACTCCGATCATTACACCAAATAGTATCTTCTAACTTACTAGTATAGTCTGTCATATTCGTTTGATACCAAGTATCAATTGCCCCTTTTATAGTGGAGTCTGTCGTATTATTTACCATATATCCTGCATATTCAGAAGAATTAGAAGTCTCATTAAATTTACTTGTTCCAATTTGTGTTGCTTCTCCTGTTGTATTGGTACATTGTCCATTTGTATCAGGAGATCCATTGTAGATGAGTTTTACTCCACCAGTTTCTGTTGTTCTTACAATTTTCCAACAAAATCCTCCAAACTTGACATTGTTATCAGTAACAGATCCTCTATAATAATGAACTGGATACTTATCATCTTTCGTAGAACTTAGCGTATAGACTCCTTTTCCATTCGTATCAGAGGAAATCTCCCCAAAATTAACTCCCGTAGTACTTGATACAAACTCACTAGCCTGATTATCAAGAATTGCTTTCTTAGCAATTTCCTTATATAACTTTGTTCCTACTTCTTGCATTGCTTCTGTTCTAAGTTGTCCTTTAAACATTGTTTCCATTACTTCATTAGTTGCATCTTGATCAATCCACATTTTTAAGACATAAGTATATTTTGTTTTTGGCTCGATTGTTCCTGTTTCTAAGACTCTATTGGGATGTTCTCCAATCGCATTTAATAATTGTAAATCTACTTCATCTCCATCTTTTGTAAGTTGATATTTGATGAAGGAGTCTTTCATTCTAGTTTGTCCTTCTGCAAGGTTTAAATCATCCAAATAAATCGTATAGTCACTTGTGACATTTCCTTTATTTTCTAAAGTAAAGGTATACCCATCTTGGCTCATGCCTTCTTCATCGGTAACAGGCACTGCTTCCGTAAACGAAATTCCTCCTGTCATCGTATCATCTAATTCTAACTCTAGATTTCCAGCAGTAAGTATCGTTAACTCTTTTGTACCTCTAAAAGTTAGTTGCAACCAGGCGTAAGACAAGCCTATTAACATAAGTACTGCACTTACTCCAACAAATACACCCATTTTATGTTCCTTTAACCAATTTTCTTTTTTATTATTCCCTTCCATGTCTATTTTCTCCTATCTTATACTAAGTATAGCAAACAGAAAAATATAAAACAAGCAGAATTTTGAACTATAACAAAGTTAGACATAGAAAAATGAATGAAGCTAGCAGTCAACATCCTTTTCATGTTTAATGGTAGTAAAAATCTCTTATTATAGCTTTCTTATCTCTTCTATCGATAATCCAGTACACTCAGAAATGAAATTTATTTCCATATTTTTTTTCAACATATTTTTTGCAATTTCTAAACTTTTCTTTTTTTCTCCTTCTTCCATTCCATCTTCTCTGGCATGTCTTAGTCTGTGATACTCCATTGCCTCATCATATAGCTCTTTATCATAGAGTCCTATAATCTCTTCTTTTTTACTAGTCTCATTAGATTCTTCAAAATACTCTTTCATAACTTTGTTCCCCTCCATTAACTCATCAAGGTAAGTAGAGGATTGTTCGTTAAATACGAGTAGTAATTTCTCTACTTCACTTAAGTTATCTTTATTATAAAACTTCTCTCTAATCTTAGGCAAGTAAAAATAGATGATTCTTATTTTATCAGTTAATATTTTACCATTTTCATCTCGTAAGAAATACTCTTCTTCACATGACTCATTTCCTTTAAATGTAAAGTTTGTAAGATTAATTTGCAGAACATTCTGGTAATTATAATCACTTCCCCGAAACATCTTACTTTTATATAAGTCGGCAGCATAAGAGATATTTCTCTCTAGTCCTTCTTTTTCCATATTATTATTTAATTCAACATTATAAATATCTTTTCCAAGTTGGCAGACTAAATCTACTGTCTTTTTAGAGTGATGATAATTCTCTTTATTTAGTTCTTGTTTAACAAAAGTAATATTTTTCATAATCTGTTTCATATCTTTTTTCAAGACAAGAGAGAGTAAATAACAAACATATTGTTTACGGGATTCATTATTTAACATGGTTTCGAACATCGTACTAGAGACTAGTGGAATCCGTTCCCCTTCTTTCAATGTTTTTAATTCATAACAATTCTTTCTACTGATTTTTCTTTCTAATAATGGCTTTTGCATATATTTCCTCCTTCGTTTTTATACACCATACAATACTTTTCTTTACTTGTAAAATGACACTTTTTATAAATTCAAGCCATGAAAAAACTAGAAAAAAGTTTTTCACTAAACCAATTTCTAGTATTTTAAGTTACTTTTCTAATTAATTTACAAGTTTACTAGTTTTTATTATTCTTTATGGATTTAATCTAGTTGGACCACGATAAATAAAGGTTGCTTCACGGATATTATCTATATTAAACAACTGCATCATGATACGTGCAATACCAACACCAAAACCACCATGTGGAGGACAACCATAAGAGAAAAATTCTAAATAAAAGTCTAGGCTTTCGGGGCGAACTTTCTTTTCTATCATTTGAGCTTTTAAAATGTCATGACGATGTTCTCTTTGAGCTCCTGTTGTAATTTCTACACCACGGAATAATAAATCATAGCTCTCAGTAAGCCCATCTTTATCTAACATATGATAAAAGGGACGCGCTGAAAAAGGAAATTTCGTGATAAAAATGAAATCACTTTTATATTTTTCTTTTGCATATTGGCATAAAAGTTTTTCTTCATGTCGTTCTAGGTCGTCTTCTCTTTCTCCTTCAAAGTGATACTTTTCTTTTAAAATTTCTTTTGCTTCTTTAAAAGTAATACGTGGGAAATCTACTGTTGTATTTGGTTTTTCTACTTTAAAAGTTGCCTCAATTTTTTCTCCATACTTTTCCCATAGGGCATCTACTCCATATTTTAGCCATGCTTCTTCTATATCCATTACATCGTCCACAGAATCAATATAGCTAAGTTCTGCATCTGCCATATTAATCTCTGTAGCATGATAAGAAGTATGAGAGTTTTCAGCTCGAAATACAGGCCCTATTTCAAAAACTTTATTAAATCCAGCGGCAATTGCCATTTGTTTATAGAATTGCGGTGATTGAGAAAGGCAGGCTTCTTCTCCGAAGTAATCAATTTTAAATACTTCTGCTCCACTTTCTGCGGCACCTTTCGCAATTTTAGGAGAATGGATTTCTATAAATTCATTTTTTATAAAGTATTCTCTTAGGGCATGTTCTAAAACAGTTTCACATTCAAAGAATAGTCTGTTATCACTACGTCTTAAATCTAGAAAACGATAATCTAGTCTGGTTTCTCTAAGAGCTTTGCCTTTATCTTTAATATCAATAGGAAGTTCACTTTGACTCATGGAAGTTACTTCTATTTTCTCGGGTATCATTTCCATTCCATTTAGTTTTACACTGGGGCTATCTAGTAGTTTTCCTGTGACAGAGACAGTAGATTCTGGTGTTAAATTAGAAACGATGTCGTTTAACTCTTTATTATCTTCATTTTTTTCAATCGTTACTTGTACCTGTTCTGTTCCATCTCTTAAAATCATAAACTGTACATATTGTAAATTGCGAATTTTATCAATAAATCCAGCTAGAGTAATTTCTTCTCCTAAATAGTTTTTTAAATCTTTAAAATATATCTTACTCATTTTAATCTCCTATCTATTCATCGTGATGATTACATTCTTCACATTCACATAAATCATCTTCTTCTAAATTCTCATCTAAATAATAAATTAGGGCGTCTAGTTGTACCTCTTCTTCTTCTTTTGTATGTGAGTTCTTAATTACGACCATATCTTCATCTAACTGTTTGCTATTTAAAACAATACTAAATTTAGCCTGTAGTCTATCTGCTTGTTTGAACTGGGCTTTTAATGATCTTTTCATATTTTCTGTTTCTACTGTGAACCCATTCATTCTTAATTCCTGGGTTAAGTATAGAGCATACTTTTTTTCTTCTTCATTGACATACAATAAATATAGATCAATTTCATCTTTTACAGGAAGCTTGATATTTTCATATTCTAGCGCTAACATCAGACGGTCCATGCCTGATCCAAACCCAATACCAGGTGTTTTAGGGCCACCAAGAGATTCTACTAAACCATTATATCTTCCTCCTGCTCCTATAGCACAAGCATTTCCTAACCCTTTTATATTGGCAATAAACTCAAATACTGTGTGATTATAATAATCAAGGCCTCGTACAATTTTACTATCTACTTCATATGGAATTTCTAATATATCTAAGTATTCTAGTACTTTATCAAAACGATTTTTACTCTCTTCATTTAAATAATCTATTGTCTTTGGAGCATTTTGAAATAAGGCTGAATCTCCATCTACTTTACAGTCTAAAATTCGCAATGGATTTTTCTCATAGCGTTTTTTACAGTCATCACATAAAGAATCTAGATGTGGTTTGAAATAATCTAGCAAAGCATTACGATACTGATCACGGGATGCTTTATCTCCTAAAGAATTGATATGTACTACTACATTTTTTAGTCCTAGCATACGATAAATTTGGATTGCTAAGGAGATGACTTCTGCATCTACTATTTCATCATCACTGCCTAGTACTTCACAACCAAATTGGGTAAGTTCTCTCTCTCTTCCTGCTTGTGGTCTTTCATAACGATACATTGGTCCATTATAATATAGCTTGGTAGGTTGACTAGCATCTCCATACATTTTATTTTCAATATAACTACGCACTACTCCGGCGGTTCCTTCAGGTCGAAGTGTCATAGCACGTTCTCCTCTATCTATGAAATCGTAGGTTTCTTTGGTTACAATATCGCTTGCTTCTCCAACACCTCTATGAAAAAGCTCTGTAGACTCAAAAAGTGGTGTTCTAATATAACTATAATGATATTTTTCCATTACTTCATCAATTACGCGTTCTACGTATTTCCATCTTTTTGCATCGAATCCATAAATATCTTTGGTTCCTTTTGGTTTGTTTATCATTTTCTAACGCCTCCTCGTATAGAACAGAAATTTTAAATTTACTCTTCTTACTTCTTGCTAGAAGATATGTTTATTATAGCATGATTTTTATAAAAATCATATAGTTTAAATTTAGCATTTAAAATAGGTTTTGGCATTTTCTTTGGCATAACTTATTACTTCTTTATGACTCATGCCAATAGAATTTAGTGTTTCTTTGTTAAAGTAGTCGTGACGAATCATCATGAATTGATCTTTGACTTTTTGATTATTAGAAAGTATGGGGTGAAATAAGAGTCCATAACTATATTCTAATGATTCGTTAAAGTCTGATAATAATTCTTCTCCTGTTTCTTCTGTTTCTATATTGGATGGATTGATTAGCTTTATTACTTCATTTCTTGTAAGAGTATTATTTACAGCTAGGAGATGATACTCATCTTCTAAAGATGCATAAAGGCAAGCATCTTCTAGGGAATCTAGATAAGAATTGTAGGTGGTTGCTAAGACTTTTTGGCCCTCTTTTTTATGAATATTATTGTTGATTAAAAATTGATAGAAATCTATTTCATATTCTGTTGATATTACTTCTGGAAAACTTGATTTTGAAAAATACATTTGTTGAACTTTTGGGGATGATCTTTGGTAAAGATCAAAAAAATCTTTGACATGAGCAAGTTCATGTACAATACTTCCTAGATATGCTATATTACAATAATTATTTTTAGAAACAAAGATATTAGCTTTATTTTCTACATAATTTAGGATAGTAAATGCTCTTTGGTTTAAGAACGTATCATCTAAGCAGCAGTAAATACTTTCTTGTTCTTGTAATGTTTTAAAAATGTCTAAAAGTGAGGGATCTTTTTCTAAGAAATACTGTTTTAATATATCTATATCTTCTCCCTTTTTTTCATTAATTGGTCTTTGATAGGTAGTGCTTAGGTTTTGATATTCATCACTTTCCAAATAAGTATTCCAAATATCTGATAAATACTTTAGCGAATAGGAAAACATCTCATAGTGAAAACTTTTATTTTTTAAATAATTTTGATGATATTTAAGGAATAGTTCATTGTTTTTTCTTGTTCCAGCGTAAGAGGCAAAGTGATTTCTATTTATCTTTTTATCTTGATAGATTTCTTTTTTTAATATGTAATAAAGATATACTAATGATTTATAAATCGCCTGATAGTTTGCTGCTTCATTTGGTGTTTTACAGTCTAAGATATGATTTTTTATATAGTCAATTTGTTTTTTTATCTGATCATAATTTTGGTTTAGTGG
>CAZWXX010000027.1:0-11887 GCA_964637865.1 uncultured Muribaculaceae bacterium
TATAGTATATAATAGGTGATGATAGATGAAGATATTTTATGATATTCCCTATATGAAAGGTATTGTGAAGTATGTATTGGTTCCCGTGATTATTATTATTATTATTGCTGGATTGTTTTTGTTTATTTATTCTAAAAAACATAAGGATCATGATGCACCTCAATATAATTTTGTTATGGATTTTTGGAGTAGTTTGATAGGGATTATTGTGACAGGGGCTATTTTAGCGATTGCTGTAGGTTTTTCATTTGCAATGACAGAAAAAATGCAAGAATATGGTTTGGTTGAAGAGAAAAAAACATTATACTATTTGCTTAAATACTTTATTGTGTTACCATTTGTATTTGTTGTTTTGTATATTATTAAGTTTCTTAAAACAATTTATTATAAACCACATAAGCAGAAAAAGGATTCTTCTTTATCAGTTACAGAACAAGTAGCGGACTCTACTTCGATTCCTCCTTCTACTATTTTAACAGATTCTGTTGGAGAAGCACAAAAGGATATTTTACCATCTTCAAATCTTCCTTCTATGGAACAAACGATTCAGGATGAAATGAGAGAGTTTGAGTTAAAAAAATCTTCTACTCCAGTAGAAGAAAAAGATGAAATAGAAGTTATCTCTTTAGAGGATGAATGATATGAAAAAAAAAGAAATGAGTAATTTTGTTGTTTATCTATTTATTTTTTTTCTAACTATGATTATCGCAATTCCACCTTTGTTTCGTGTGTTTGTTCCTAGAGAAGATAAGTCTGTTTCGGATAGTCTAAAAAATGAAAAACTAGTTTTACTTACTTGCAGTAAAACTAGTGATGATGGTTTATATCAGATTGATGCTAAAACAAAGTTTAAAAATGGAAATGCTACTAATGTGAAGATTTCTTATACTATTATAAATACTGGTGCAACAAATAATGCTGTGAATGATAGTCAAATTTCGCCTGTAGACCCTAATATGACCACTTCTCCTAATTCTAATATAGGAAGTACTGTTGTAAATTCTGATTTTGATTTTTTTCGAGGGTTAATGGGAGTTACTATTACAGATGATGCAAGTCATTTTACTGTAGAAATGACTCCAAGTGTTTTGAAGGAAAACTCTGATGTTCCAGAAGTTCATAATTATTTTAATTTATTGCCAAATCAGAGAAAACATTATGAAAGTTTAGGTTATGTTTGTACTAAAATAGAAAGTTAATTTTTAATTAAAAGTTCTCCTTTATATACTTTAATGAAGGGGATATTTTTTTTGCCTTTTTTACGACAATCTTTCAATGTTTTTGTTTTATCTTTGGCTAAGTTGTTTAAATATTTATAGTTACTATTTGTTGTTAGTACTTTATCTAAATTTTTAACTTGGAAAAGGACAATTTTGTTTTTAAATGATTTTGGAATTTCTTTACAGTATTTTGGGTTTGTAATTAGAAAATTTTGTACTTGTTTTAAATATATATCTTTTGATGAGTTATTACTAGCGTTTTTTATTGCTTTTTGAATTGTGCGACCATCTCCTTTATAATATTTATATTCAGATGAGACTTTATTTTCTTCTTTTTTGGGGATCGTTTCTTTTAATGTGATATGGTAAGTATCTTTTTCTTTGTCAATTCCTATTGTTGTAATAATTGCCATATTATTTAATTCTTGATATTTGATACATCCTGTTAAGAGTATTAAAAATAGGGGAAGTATTATTAGTTTTTTCATCTGAAGTGACCTCGCTTTCTATTGACAGTTAGTAGAGGATTACGATACTTAGGTCCTCGATTATTTGTTTTTATTAAAGCATCTATTTGTTCTTTTTTATTAAATGGTAAGAATGGATAGAGATATGGCTTTCCAAGGGATCTTAATTTATATAAATGTATGAATAATACAATTGTTCCGAGTAGAATTCCCCATATACCAAGCATTGTTGCTAGTATCATCATAATAAAACGCCACCAGCGAATGGCACTTACTAGTTCTATGGATGGGAAAACGAGTCCTGATATTGCAGAAATTGCAATTACTATAATCATAATTGGTGAAATAATGCCGGCGGATACTGCAGCATCTCCTAGTATTAGACCACCTAGAATAGAGACAGCACTACCTGTGGTGGAGGACATTCTAATATCACTTTCTCTTAAAACTTCGAATGATATACTCATAATCATTGCTTCTATTAAAGCAGGAAATGGGACGCTTTCTCGTTGAGCCTTTAGACTTAGAAGAAGATTTAGAGGAATGAGATCAAAATCGTGGGTTGTAACGGCTAAATAAAAAGCGGGAGTAAATATGGCCATTAGAAATGCTAAGAGTCTTATGATTCTAATAAAGGATATATTGATGGGTTTTTGATAGTAATCGTCTACGGTGTGAAAGTAATCAATCAGAAAACTTGGCATGATTAGAACATAGGGACTCATATCTACAACAATAGCAATTTTTCCTTCCAAGAGGGCCATGGAAACTTTATCAGGACGTTCTGTTGATGTGATGGTTGGAAAAAAAGTTTTGTGTGCTTCTAAGTTTTCACGTAAGTAGGTTGCATCCATAATACCATCAATATCTATTGTGGCTAGTTTTTCTTTTACTTGCTTTAAAAGTGTTGAATCTATGATATCATTCATGTATAAAATGCCAATAGATGTTTTTGTACTTCTTCCAATTTCTGTTCGCTCTGCAATTAAATGAGACGATTTAATTCGTCTTCTAATAAGGCCTAGGTTTGTGTTGAAATTTTCACAAAAAGAGTCTTTAGGCCCTTTTATACTCAATTCACTTTCTATTTCACTAACACCACGATCTAGTTTTGCTTTTGCTTCGATTGCAATTATATTTTTGGTTATAATTATAATGTAGCCTTTATGTATATAATCACATATTTCTTCTTTTTTTATTTCTTTCATATTAGCGTCTGGCAGATAATTCATTAAATTGTTAAGACTTTTTTTGTCGAGTTTCGTTAGACGCTTTAATATAAAATCATTTACATAATCTGATGAAGTTAGCACTTCGTTAAAGACTAAATAAATTGTATTTCGGCCACATTTTATTTTTTTGAAAATGTAGTCGCCACTTAAGCTAAATTTTTTTTCTAATTCTTTTATTAAGGCTTTCATATTTCTCACCAATATTAGTATAACCGTATTTATTTAATATTATTATGGAAGGAAAAGTTTTACTTTGTTTACATGGAGAAAAAAATGAATAGTAAAAAGTTTGTAAATATTATCTTGTATTTTTTGTATATAAAATGTCAAAATGTGTATAGAAATGTAAAAATATTGTGTTATATAAATGTAAATTCATATGTAAATAAAACCTTTTCTTTTTTGCTGATTTTACTGTTGCATTTCAAAGATGAAAAAGTTACAATAGAAGAAAAGGCAGAGTAGTAGAGGTGGTATTATGGCTTATATTAAATTTAAAGAATTAGCGAAATATTTTGATTTTAAAACGGAGGTTATGGAGTCAGAACTTGCAGATTATGCAAAAGAGTATATTGATAAAAAAGAGGATTTTGTTTTTGCATATAAGAATCATCGTGATTATATTGTGTTTACTACTGCTAGAATGATTCTGTTTGATCGGGATGCTCTTTCTACTTATTATAAAAAGATTCATATTATTCCTTATCGTTCTATTTCTTCTAGTGCGATTAATTATAAACCAGGAAAAGTGGAATTGCTATTTAGTTTAGACAGTGGGTATCAGTTACATCTTAATTTTATTGAAATGAACCATGATAAGAAAGAAAATATTAAAGCTATTTATAAAATGATGATGGGTGCTTGTTTATAAAATTTAAAAAAAAATAACTTTTTTGTTGTATCATTTCAGATGTTTATGATAATATATTTTTTACAAAGGCAAAAGTGAGGCATTTGTAAATAAGAATAAAAAGAAATAATAAAACAATTTATCTCTTATACTTTATAGGTATTCAAAAGCGAAAGATTATAATTGTTTTATTATTTTGTCCCAAAATAAGGGAAATTAAAAAAGATAGAGGATGTGTTTTTATGAAAGAGAAAAAAGTGTGGTATCGGAGTGTTAGTAATTGGATTTTTATTGGTGCTTGTTGTATTTTAGTGCCTATTCTAATTGTGAATTTGTATATTATGATTCAGTCTGGATTAAATAGGGATAAGGTTCCAAATGTATTTGGATATAAGCCATTTATTGTTCTTTCTGGTTCGATGGAGACAAAAATCCATAAAGGAGATTTGGTTATTACTAAAATAGTTAATCCTAAAAAATTAAAAAAAGATGATGTTATTGCTTTTCGTGATGCAGAAAATACAGTGACTACTCACAGAATTATTGATATTGTGGAAGAAGACGGAGAGAAATATTTTATTACTAAGGGAGATAATAACTCTATACAGGATAAAAATTTAGTAGAATTTAAAGATGTAGAAGGACAATATGTTACAAGGTTTCCAAGTATTGGTTCTATTATGAATACTTTATCAGAACCTACTACTATTATTATTGTTTTTCTTGGTATTACTTTAATTTTTGTGGTAGCATTTTCTATTTCTACTAAGAAACAACGTGATCTTGAAAGAGCGGAGTTTTTAGCATTTAAAGCTGCAAAAGAGAAAGAAAATAGTCGTTCTAAGAAAAAATAATTATGGTAAACGCTCTTTTGAGGTTTACATAGATGGAATTCAACTAGAAAGGAGGTGAAGTTATGAAAAAGAAAATGACAGTTATTTGTGCACTATTAGCACTTGTTGGTATTACTAGTTATTCTGTAAGTGGTACTTATGCTAAATATGTGGCAGAGGCCAGTTATAGTGATACAGCTCGTGTTGCTAAGTGGGGATTTAAAAATAAAACAGTTGCTATTGATTTATTTGCTAAATCTTATACTACTACACTTGCTGGACAAGATAATGCGATTGATGTAAACTCTAGTAACGATGAAAAAGTTGTAGCACCTGGAACTTCTGGAATTTATATATTTAAGTTTGATGATAATATGCCAGAGACAAACTATGAATTAACAGTTAGTGATAATTCTTCATTAGATGAGATTACCACAAAAGGTAATGGGCAAATGAAGTATTATATCAAGGAAGTTGCTGCAGGAGGACCTGTACCAGCAACATTTAACGATGCTGGATTTAATAAAACAGCAGCTTCTACTGAAAAATTCAATACTCTTTCTGACTTAGTAACTGGACTTGGTAGTTTACTTAATGGAGTTTATGGAGCAAATTCCGCACCAAATAAAACTTATGTAATTGGTTGGGAATGGGAATTTGATGGTAATGATTCTGAAGATACTAATTTAGGAAATGGTATTGCCAAAGGTGCTACTGAGGCTGGAGCACAAGCCAAAGTGGAACTTAAAGTTAAGATTGATGTAGTTCAATCTGAAAAGAAACCAACTAAGTAATTTATGATTTGTAGGAAGTTTTTTAACTTCCAAATAAGCCTATGAGTGTTCGTAGGTTTATTCGGAGATTAAATGTAGAAAGGATGGAATAATTATGCAAGAAGGACAGTCAAAAAAGCAAAGAAAAGTACGTATTGTTATTTATGTAATTATTATTATTCTCATTCTTTTAGCACTTCTTACTAGTTGCAGTTGTACTTCTTTATTTTTTGGGAAAATTGGTGATGGCTTTTTTAATCAAGGGGATTTTTCTATTGATCATCATGTAGATGATTTGGAGACAAGACGTAATAAAGAGTTAAAATTTGATCAAGATTATCTCACTATTTCTTTATCTGATACTAAGAGTAAGATGGGGTTTTCTTATAAGAAAATTCGACCTAAAAAATTTACTTGTACTACTAGTGATGCTTCTATTGCAACTTGTTATGTTGTAGGACATCATGTAGTTATTCATGCTAAGAAAAAAGGTTTTGTTGATGTGGTTTTACAGACTACTACGAATCATAAACATTATGAAGCGACATTACGTGTTCGCGTTAAAAAGTCAAATCGTTCTATTCAGTTATCTAGTAATCGAGGGACTATTAATTTAGCAGAATTTAATGAGAAACTTGTTTCTTACTATTTAGTTGGATTAAGTGGAAAAGTAAAAGTTCATTCTAGTAATTCTAAGCTTGCAAAAGTAACTTTGAAGGATGGCTATTTTAAGATTTTAGCATATAAGACTGGGAAAGTTACTATTACAGTGTCCATTCAGTATAATGGCAAAAGTTATAAGGCTTTATACTATTTAAATATTATTAATGAAAAGTCAGCATCTAAAGTTCGTAGTTCTGATAATTTCTTAAAAGATATTCGTGTTAGTAAAGGAAGATTGAAACCAAAGTTTGATCCTCATTGTATGAGGTATGATATTTATGTGGATTCTACTGTTGATCATATTAATCTTAGAGCCATTGCTAGTAGTCGTGACGCCATTATTACTTATAATGGAAAACATGTTTCTTCTTTAAAAGATTTTCCATTACATTATGGTGATAATACTGTTGTGATTCGAGTTCGGGCTGAAAATGGGGAGTATCGTGATTATGTTGTGGTGATTCATCGAGAAGTAGATGTGCAAAAGCCTTCTAAGAAAGATGATAATCATTATTTAAAAGATATTAAATTAAGTACAGGTGTACTTAGTCCTTCGTTTTCTAAAGAAGAGTCAAAATATCGAGTGGTGGTAGATGATAAGACCAATAAGATTGATATTACAGGTATTTTAGAAAGTGATAAAGCAGTGATTACTTATAATGGAAAACATGTTTCTTCTTTAAAAGATTTTCCATTACATTATGGTGATAATACTGTTGTGATTCGAGTGCAGGCAGAAGATGGAAGTATAAAAGAATATGTTGTTACCATTTACAGAGAGAGTAAGTATATTTTGAAGATAGAACGTAAGTATTATCAATTTGAAATGTATACTGATAATTTAGAATATGCTCTTATTTATCAGGTTTATAAAAATGGGGTTTTAACTACTGATTATGATTTGTCTTTGGTGAATGCTCGTATTAATGAGATGTTTCAAGGAGTCGTATCTTATGAACTTCCAGAAAAAGGTGTTATCGTATTGAAACCAGATTCTTCTTTGATGAATGATTTGTATGGAAAAGAAATGTTACTGACTTTACAATATGGTGATAGTGTGGCTACTACTACTGTTGTTTTTGATAAGAGAGATCCTTATTTAACTCCAGTTTCAGATCATTTAGAGATGAGTGTTGCCACTGATTCTAATGGAGTTTTATCAGGAGATATAGATGCTATTTTGCATACGAATTTATTTACTGGAAAAGTAGAAGTTAGCCAGAGTGATGATAAGAAGAGGCTTAAAATTTGTTCAGTAGCTCAAAAAGATACTTGTGTTATTGTTTCTACTGATAGTTCGAATATTGAAAAATTAGAATATACTGTTTCTGAACTTGGACCTGTTTCTCTTCCTATTCGGGTAGTAGGTAATCATGAAGGTAAGGCAGTTCTTTCTGTGACAGGGACTGTTTGTGGTCAAGAATTTATGAGTCCAATTTCCATTTCTATTGATATTACTCGTAAATATCATTTAACACTTTCTGCTAATTCTGGGCAGTATAATGTTGCAGAATCAGAATTTCATTTCTTAGTTTCTAGTGATGAGAGTATTGATTTATCTGAATATGGAACACCTTATAAAATAGATGAGAAAGATCCTTGTAAATATTATAAGTTTAGAGGGTATAGTGATAAAATAGATGGTGAAGTTCTTTATAATTTGGATGATAAAAAGATTGTTTCGAATCTTAACGATGATTTGGTTTTATACGCTCTTTATGAGAAAAACTATAGTATTATGACGGATGATGTAAGAGAACAGACACTTTATTTAAAAGATGTTCCTATCTTTCATAATGAAGAATATTATAATTTATATCATAAAGATAAAATTATATACCCAGGGGCTAAAGGTTATTATATTATGAATTTTAAAAATGAATATGTAGATTCTCTTACACTTACAGGAGTGACTTTATTGGAAGACACTATTTGTATTTCTAAAAAGGGTTGTCTTAATATGGGATATATTCTTCAACATCGTCCTTTAGACTCTGATTCTATTCGTTATCATTATGGGGAATTTGATCAATATCAAATTTTAAATCATGATGTTGATCCTACTGTTGCTAATTATAAAGGAAAGAAAATTCAATTTTCTTCTCCTATTGTTCTTCAAAGAGGGGAAGAAATTCCTATTACTTTGTTTTGGAAGTGGGTAGAAATAGATTCTACTACCGATAAGTTAGATACATTAATTGGCAATCAAGCTTTTCTGTCTCAATATGATGAAAGTTTGAACGACAAGTATCATTTATCTGTTGCTCTTCATTTTAAAGAAAATTTAAAATGTTCTAAATAGGTGAAATATGAAAAAGAAAAAAAGAGTAAAAATTGTTATTAGTAGTGTTTTGCTTATTGGTATTCTTATACTGGATTTGTATCATTTTATGTGTATTAAAGTATGGAAAAAAAGTCTAGCTACAGTAAATGGATATGCTCTATTAGAGGTTATATCTTCTTCTATGAGTCCTACTATTGAAAAGGGAGATTATATTCTTATTCATACAAAAGAAAAGTCATATCATAAAAATGATATTATTACTTTTTATGATAAAGATCGTAATCTTGTAACACATCGAATTGTTTCTGTTTCAAAAGATGGTGTTATTACTAAAGGGGATTTTAATAGGGTGGATGATTCTCTTACTGTTTATTCTGATATTGTTGGAAAATATGTATTTAAAATACCAAGTGGTGGGAAAATAGGAAGATTTTTAAGAAAACCTGCTGTAATGATTCTTGTTATTATTATTCTTTTCTCTTTTGCTTATATTACTGTACCAGATGATCAGAAACAGTTTCAGAGTAGTAGAGAATATCAAGAGTTTTTAGAATATTTGGAAAATGGAGATTGGGAAGATGAAAATACAATATCTTCTCCTCAAAAAAAGAAGAAAAATAATAATAAAAAAAGGAAAAAGAGGGCTAAACGAAAACAACAAAGAGGGTGAATGAAAAGTGAAAAAGTTATTTTCAAATCAGAAATATAGGAGAATTTTTTATCGTTATTTAGTTATGTACTTTGCTGTTTTATTTCTATTTACAACAGTAGTAACTTATTCTAAATATATTTCAAGGCTAAGTAGTACTAGTAATGCTAGGGTGGCTAAATTCGATGTTGATATTTCTTATCTTGGTAATTCTTTGTGCGTACCAGGAGGAGATGCTTGTGAGATGGGATCTTTTCGTCCTACTGCAGAGATTCCTTATTATTTTCAAACAGTAGCTGATTTTGAAGTTAGTGTCTTATTTGTTCTTTCACTTTCTATTGCTAATGATTTTAAAGTTGTTGGATTATATAAAAAAGAAGAAGGAATGAGCGATTATTCTGCTATTGAGTTTTCGAGTGATTCTTCTTTTATTGAGTTAAAACAAGTTATTGCTCCTAATGAAGCAAAAAGAACTATTTATAAAGTGGTTGTTAAATATCAGGGGAATAATTTAGTTTATCATGATGGTGAAAACTCATATTATGAGTATCAAAACAAAGAAGCAGTATCTAATGAAATTGTTAAAGTTTCTTATTCTGCAAAGCAACTTAAAGGAGGAAAATAAAATGGATTATATTAGAAAAAATAATGTGTATACTATGAAAATGATTTTTCTTTTCTTTTTGATGACTATTACATCTTTATGTTTTGAAACTCCTATTTCTAATGCTAGGTATCAAGATGGACAAATAGATTATTTAAAATATCATTCTACTTTAGCTCTTATGAAGAAAGAAAAAGAACCTATTGAGTTGCAATCTGCTTCCTCTAATTTACTTGCTTTTTCGTTTTCACTTTCTAAAGATGTAGTCAATGTCAAAGAAGGAGAAAATTCTCATTATAAATTATTACTTCCTGCAGGATGCTCTAGTGATTATTTAGATAATATCGTTTCTTTTACTGATCAAGATCCAATCGAAGTTTCATTTACCTGTAATTTGGTAGAAAATAATTTTATAGATTCTAATCAACATGCAGAATTTGATGTTTCTGTTATTGAAAGTGTGGAGAATGAAGATTACTTCTTATATCAAGATTATCATTTTTCTGATGATATTACTGTCTCTTCTTTTTCTACTACTGAGAATGTTATGACGACTCCTTCTCCTGATATTTTATTGTTTCAGGATAGTTTGATTCAGAATTTATTACTTTATAATCAAAGCTTTTCCCTTTATCGTAAAGAAATAGAAAGCTATATAAAAAGTTTTGATTGCTATCAAGATATTTTAGGACTTCATATTCATTATCGGGATTATTATGATTATGACTATACTGTTGATGATAGTTTTATTGGATATGTTAAGACTTATTATGAAAATCAGAATATTGAAGAGAAAAATGTGATGTATTTTACTGATCGTAGTGATACGATGGAAGAGGTGTTTTCTTATTATTTAAAAACTTATTATTGTGCAAGTGATGTTCATCGCTTTTATTTGATTTCTAATTATATTGCTTCTTTAGGCGGTATTTCTGCTATTGTTCAAAATAATATGAATGTAGAGGGAATTACATTTTTGAAGGATGAAAATAAAATTATTTTAGACAATAAAATTGTTATAAGTTCTTCTGATCTTGTAAAAGACTTTAAGATTCCTTTATATGTTAGTGATCCTGTTATGAGAAAAGAGGTTTTTATTACTAGTGTTTTAGAAAACTCTAATTTATCTTTTGATCTTCGTCAGACTATTGTTAGTCAAGAAGATTTGATGAATTATTTATTAGAAGATTTTAGTGAAATGATACCAACTACTTTTGTAATTGGCGATAAAATGAATTCTCTTGTTTTAAATATTTCGATAAAAGATGGTGTGTGTGAGGTCTTTTTGATGCCGATTTCTGTAGAGGAACAAATGGATTTTGTTAGAATTAGAGTTTTATATGGAGAAGAGAGTATTCAAGATTTAGATCCTGTTGCCCTTATGACAACTATTACACAAAACTTCTCTTTGGAGTTGGGAGATCATACTTATCAAGTGGAACAGAATGGTTTTTCATTTATTGCTTACTCTTTGAAAGAGGAAGAAAAAGATGAAAGTGATATTTCTACAGTAGATGAGGCGCCTCCTTCTTCTTCAGTACCTCCTTCTTCTGTTTTGGAGACACCAATAGAAGCCTTGAAACCTGAGGAAGAGGAAAAAGTGGTTCCATAAAACGCTTGCATTCCTTATTTTGTTGATATATAATTATTCTGTTAAGATAGGAGTAATTATATGGATTGGTTAGATATACGAGAAACTTTATTTGATATCGTAAAATATATTATTGTTATTTTTATCATACTATTTGTTATTTGTTATATAGCTTCTGTTACGCAAGTAGTAGGGAATTCTATGAATCCAACTTTAAAAGATGGAGAAGTATTTATTATGAATAAATTTCGATATCGCTTTTTTGATATTGAGAGAGGAGATATTGTTTCCATTGATTATGCTGATAGTAAGTATTTAATTAAAAGAGTGATTGGACTTCCTGGAGAGTGTGTTAATATCATTGATAATCAGTTATATATTAATGATAAGAAAATAGAAGAAAAATATTTATCAAAGAAATTAAAATATAAAGATTTTCATTTGAAGGACATTGGATATGATAGAATACCCAAAGATATGTACTTGGTTCTTGGTGATAATAGAAAAAATTCTTTGGATAGTAGAGAAATTGGTCTTATTCCTGAAAAAAATATTAATGGAAAAATTATATTTCGTTTTTTTCCTGTTCATCGTATTGGTTTTGTTTCGTAGTAAGAGAAGATGCAGCATTCGCTCGCATTTTTTGTTTGGAAATTTGGCAAAACTAGGGTTAATTTTGGAGAGGAAATCCCGAATGGAAATCCCGTTTTGTTGATTAGTA
>CAZWXX010000028.1:0-11634 GCA_964637865.1 uncultured Muribaculaceae bacterium
AATATAAATTGATATTCCAAAAAAATTTATATAACTTGAATAATAAAATAAACTGCTACTGCCAAAATAGCAAGAAGTATGATTACTAAAATAATTTTTATTACTGTTGGAATATGTCTCTCTAGATCTTCATCAAGTCCAAAATCTTTATCAGATAAATCCATAGACCTCGTATAAAAAGAATGATCCATATCTTGTAGTTCACTATTTTTCTCTTCTTTTGCCTTTTCTATAGGATCTTTATCTACAATTTCCCGACTCAATTCTAAATCTTCAAGCTTCACTTGATCAGTTGTTTTTGTTGCCATTAAGTCACTTAATAAATCAACACTAGTTTCCTTATCAAGTTCCCCACGTAAAGTCTTTGATGTAATAGTATCAATTAAATCTTTTAACTCCTCTGGATCAGGACTATTATTCTTCTGTTTTGAAGCACGATACTTCTCTAACTCCTCTGGATCTAGACTAGCTAAAATATTATAATTTGTATTTTTAAGCTTTCTTTTTTTCTCTAGTTCATCTTTTTCCTCTCGATGTTCTCTAGCATTCTTTAATACACTATTAATATCATAAACGCGATTTTCATGATCCTGGTATAAATAATTAAAATCATCTAATTCTCGTTTTACTTTTGGCTGTTCTATAATTTCACCATAATCTTTAATTTTGTGATATCCCTCTCTTGTTCGGTAACTTTTGGTAGCAGCATCTAAATCAACTGCATTCACTTGACTAACATCAGTAAAACTGGTGTATTTGGTATTCTTACCCAAATTTTGATATAACTGCTGATTCTTATCAGATCTAGAACCTACAACATCACATGCTTCTTCATCCTGATGATAACGTTCCATTCTACTACGCATATTTTCACCTTCCTACTATTTTCATTTTATCATAAGCATGATAAAAACAAAAGAAGTATAAGTTTTTCTTTACGTAAACATAAAATGTTAGTATAATAAAAATGTAAAGGAGAAAGAATATGAAAGTAAAAGTGAATAAAGATGCATGCATCGGTTGTGGAGCTTGCGCTGCTATTTGTGCAGATGTGTTTGAAATAAACGATGAAGGTCTATCTACTGTAACAAAAGAAGAAGTACCTGAAAACTTAATAGATGACACAAAAGAAGCAATAGAGTCATGCCCAACTAGTGCTATTGTAGAAGAATAAAAAAGTAATATTTCAAAAATAAAAAATGAAATATTACTTTTTTTTCTGTAAACTATAAACAATTTGTACTTCTTTTGGAGTAAGTTTTCTAAACTCTCCACTTTTTAATCCTTTAAGATCAAATATGCCAACTCTCTCTCTTTTTAACTTTAAAACCTCATATCCAACTGCCTGAAACATATTCTTAACTTGATGATGATGTCCCTCATGAATTACAATCTCTACAATAGAAGTATGATTACTTACATTTTTGTCACGAATCTTTACTCTACTAGCTTTCACTTTTTTCCCATCAATAAAAACTCCCTCTTTGAGTGAAAAAATAGCATCCGGCATCATAATACCACGAACTTTAGCAATATATACTTTATCAATTTCATAAGATGGATGCATTAAAAGATGAGCAAAATCACCATCATTTGTAAGAAGAAGTACTCCTGTCGTATCATAATCAAGTCTTCCAACAGGATAAATTTTCTCACAAGTATCAATAAGATCTACTACACATTTTCTTCCTTTATCATCAGAAACAGAAGAAATAACCCCTCTTGGTTTATTTAAAAGATAATAAACTTTAGGTTTTTTATAAATAAGAATATCATCCACTTCTATTCTATCTTTTTCATCTACCATAACGCCTTGTTCTAAAACTACTTTCCCATTGATTTTAACACGACCCTCACGAATCAATTTTTCTGCTCCCCTTCGTGATGCCACACCACTAGATGCAATTACTTTTTGTACTCTCTCCATCATACCACCTTCCTATCAATATGAATGATTCTAACTCTAATATACATCATTCATATTTATGAATCAATATATTTTTTTATCTTAATAGGGCCTTTCTTTTCTCTTTCTATATAATGAAAAACTTCTTCTATCTCTTCTTGTTGTCTAATATCATCAGTCGGTAAGAAGCAGGCGAAAACATCATCTAATAAATCCGTTGCAAAAAGAAAATCTTGTCCTTGATAAACTTTTGTATAACCTGTCGTATCTACCGATAAAAAATCATCAAGACACAACTCTTCATTGGAAGAAGGCATCATAAAATGATATAGTGCTCTCATCCTATTAACAGCATGATTAATATTTTCTTTTTCTTGAATAATCTGCACTTTTTCTCGAACTCTCTCATATAAAACTTTAGACTGAAAATTTTCTTTCGCTTTCTCATGATAACCAATTTGATATAAAGGTCCTTCTAAATCACAATGTGGTAATAAAGAAACAAGTGACTCATCCAAAACAGTAGGATAAATATCATCTAATAAGCCATAAGAATCCTTGACTAAATAAATTCTCTCTAAGGAATCCAAGGAATCACTCGCTCTTTCAAATATTTGACTTACAAGTTGAGATAAAATATCTTTTTGATACAACTGTTTAGGCAATTCTTTTTCTCCACGAAAACCAGACATTACGATATAATCTTCAACCCGAAATAAAAAACTCCTAGCTACAAAATTACCATAAGAATCAGTAACCATTAAAACATCACCATCTAAACCATGAAGTCCTAGAAAAAAGCTTTTTCTCCACTTCCCTTTGGTCCAATACAACTATATTCACAAAAATGTCCCACTAATAGTCTAGAAACATCTACATTTTTTCCACTAGTAAACTGATAATCTTGATAAGAAAAAGAAATAGGCGGAATCGTAGAGTTTTTTTGTTTCAACATTTTTAAATAAGTATCAAGATAATCTCTTGGATCCCGACTTTTCATTTTATTTCCATTTAAAATAGTCTGGACAGTTTTATCTCCTAAAACAGAAATAACAGCAGGAGTCGTATTTTGATAAGATTTCGCATATAAAAGAACCTGGTGAAATTGATTTAAAATAGTATCCATATTCCCATCAAAAGAAGGAATTCTCCTTTCTAATTGTTCTAAAATCAAAGCAGAATTTTTTAAAATAGAAAAGAAATCGTTAATACGGAACTCATCAAATAAAAATGGAAGGGCTAATAGTTTCAAAAAGCACTGATTTTCTTTCCTTTCTAGAAAAGTCTCATCCAATCCCTCTTTTTTCAAAAGTTCTAAAATCATACCTTTGTTTTGTAAAAAGTTTTCCTCCCTTGCAATAACGAAATAATGATAATCATAAGGGATATTCCCTTTATTTACTAAATCAGGAGAAAAAGAAAAATCATCTAAATAAGGAATCAAGAGCTGATAATACTCATTTTTTATATGTCGAAGCACTTTATCTGGTAAATAAGCAGAAAAAAGAGAAGCAATATTTTCTTTTGTATACTCTCCCATAAAAAATAAAGTATCAAGAGAGGTAAGTTGTTCTTCTGAAACAGTAATATTCTTCTTTTGAAAGTATCTCATCTCTTTGATATGATCATGAAACTTCTTTCTAATTTCTAATATTACTTCACTACAAAGAGGCGTTTCATTCTGTTTTCCTTCTTTTAATAACATCATAACCTTTTTAAGTTTAGCAGTCTGAATCAGTAATTGTTCTTTCTTTTCAGTAAGTGGAAGATGATAAATAAGACGTCGTTTTAAGTTTTTCTTTTCCATCTGACAAAAGAAATCTTGTTGATAATTTAAAACTTCATTATAAAAAGAGGATGTAACTTCTGCAGTAAAATAACTCTTATCCCACTTATAAATTTGATAAAAAGATTTTAGTGTTTTAAAATAATATTCTCTTTTATCAATCTTTCTAGTAGCAAAAACAAAAGTAGAAGCTAGATCTCTTAAAATTTGATCTTGATTAAAAGAATTTATTTTTAAAAATGAATCAAGTACTTTCGTATGAATATGATGAACAGATACAAAAGTATTATTTTCTCTATTTGCCTCATATCTCAATAAAACAATAGCATCCATAATTTTATCAAGTATATGAAAGTATTCTTTTTGTACATCTAAACTGTCAAAATCAATATTCATTTTTCCTCATTCCTTTTACTTCTTTTTAACATAATCTACAAGATAATCTCCCTTATAATCAAAGATAGCATCATTAATTTTTTCTAGTGTAGGTTGTGCACTCTGTTCTAAAAATGAAAAATGATGACCATCTTCTATCATTTGTAAAATTTGATAGTATTCTAAACAAGCAGAATCTAGTACAGATAAAGTCATTAAACTATGCATATAAGAATCAGCATTTTCTTTCACAAAACCATCCTCATCAGCAAATAACTCTAAATAATCAGACAACGTATCAGCTGGATATTTATCTTCAATCTGAATGTTATCTAAATCACAAAAACTTAAAACTCCTGTTTTGGGATTAATTAAAATATTATCTGCTTTTACATCCCCATAAACAGCATCTAGCTTATGAAATTTATCTAATTTATCTTTCGAAAGACGCAAGTAATAAAGAAGCTTCTCTCTAGCAATGAATCTTGATGAAAAAGAAATTACATCTTGATCATAAGTCATGTCATAGGAAAAAAATTTATCTTGATAGCTTACTGTCGATAAAATTTTAACATCATTATCTAGTTTTTCTTCATTCTGATAAAGCCAAACAAGTTTTGGAAGTTTTCTTTCAATTTGATAAGTATTTAAAAATACTTTTCTAGCAACACCTGGTCTAAAGTTCAAAATAACGCTTCCTTCACTTCCACAATAACGTCTACTTAGTCTATTATATGTTTCATTATATTCTTCCTCTGTTAACTCCCGATTTGGTAATCTCTTCATACCCCTTTCACCCCTTGGGTGCATATTATAACACAAGGAATAGAAAAAAGAAAGAAAACTTTTCATTAGCACATTTTCCTTACTCCACATAAACTATGAATAAAGGAGTGATACTATGTATCGTAATGATTATGGAATAATGGAAAATCCTAACTATCAAGCATATACAACCCCTACTTCATATGGAAGTCCTATGAATCAAAATGATGATCGTTTTCTCTTTCCATTTTTAGTAGGTGGTGTCGCTGGTGGTGCCATAGGCTATGGTATTGCAAATAACAATAACAATAATAATCCCCAAGTATTCTATCCATATCCACCTGCCCCAATGTATCCAATGTATGGACCACAACCATATCCAATTTATTATTCATAAAAAAGAAAGTTCATCTAAGACTTTCTTTCTTTATTTTACCCTTGTTCTATAGGAAGCGTAATGGTTACTGTAGTGCCACGGCCCTCTGTTGATATATATTTCATTCTCCCACCATGCAACTCCACAATTTCTTTAGAAAGACTAACTCCTAGTCCTGTTCCCGTCTCCTTTGTAGTATAAAACATCTCATCTACTCGCTTTAAAGTAGTAGAAGACATCCCAATTCCATTATCTTTAATCTGAATAGAAACTTTCCCCTTCTCTTCCTCTACAAAAATCGCAACCCTTGCTTTTCTCTTAGTACTCTTCGCTTCAATTGCATTTTTCAAAACATTAACAAAAACTTGTTTCATTCTATTATAATCTATCATCACATAAAGCTCATCATCAGGAATCATAAAATCTGTTTCTATCTTATTTTTCTTAAAAAGTGGTGTCAAAGCACTACTAATTTCATCTAACAATAAATATAAATCCACTTCTTCTTTCTGAATTTTAACCTTTGTACAAGATAAAAAATCATCCATAAGTACCAAAGTTCTCCCAATCTCATCTTTTACAATTTTAGTATAACGCTCTACCATTTTACTATCATGATAATCCATCATATCTAAATATCCTTTACAAACAGCAATCGGATTTTTAATCTCATGTGTTATTTTAAATAAAGATGCACGCACTCTTTTTTCTTTTTCAAGTTCATTGATAGTAGCATTCAAATCCATAATCTCTTCTCCCTTTCTGAGAAAATACAAAATGAAATAAGAAACGCTAACAAAAATAATTAAAATAGAAAAAACATAAAAAGCATTTTCCAATGCACTAGCATGCACTCTTACAAAAAGATTTACTTCAAGAGAAACAAGAAAAGCTTTAACAAGAACAAAATAATTAATAATATAAGGAGGTGTTAATCTTTTATGAATCACATAATGATAAAGAACAAAATAAATAAAATACTCTATAAATAGAATAAAAAATGGTATTTTTAAAATATGATAACAATAAAAGATACAAATTCCAGATAATAAAAGAGAAGAAGAATAATTTTTCTTTAAATAACAAAGTAATAATGGAATATTTAAAAGAACAAGTGGAATGATATGATCATAATCAATTCCATATCGAATAATAAAATAAACAGAAGAAAAAATAGCTAAATCTAAAAAGATTTTTTTCTCTTCTAAATCCATATTGCGAATATAGGCAATATAGACTAAATAAATAGCAATAGGAAATAATAAATAAACAGTATTTACAATAATAGTTTCTAGAATAATCGACATATTTCTACCTTCTTTCTGTACCCATTATAGAAAATACTTTTGTCGAAAGATGTCGAATTATGAAAAAAAGTGACGAAATTTATCACTTTAAGTCATCAATATATTTTTTCAATTGTCTAGAGTCTGGTCCTAAGATAATTTTAAGTTGATTATCAATTTCAACAATTCCCTTAGCACCTAACTTCTGAATCCCCTCTTTGTTTGCTTTACTAACATCTTTAAGCGTCACACGAAATCTTGATAAATTAATAGATGTTTCAATAATATTATCTTTTCCACCCAAGTATTCTACTAACTTATTAAAATCAAGACCTGCATCCTTCTTTGTTGCCTTTAAAATAGCAAGCAAAATAATAATTAAGACAACAAATATAATTATATATTCCATTTTTTATCACCACTATTATTATAGCAAGAAAGAAAGAAAAAAGAAAGAAATTATTATTTTTTAAATACATATAATAATATAGGTATTCATAAGGCACAAAAGTGTTTCTCTAGAATATCTTATACTAGAAATAGATAGAGGAGAGATAAAAATGAAAGAAAAAGATAATTCTTGCTGTCTTGCAAAAATACTAAGAGTCATTGATATTTTACAAAAAAATGCTAGTGATGATATCTGTATAGAAGAAGGTTGTACCAAGTCTTATTTAGGTGAACGTGGGAATATCTTATGCTATAACACTCGTCCTATTACATTATATACCAAAACAAATGCATTATTTACATCAAGCTATGAATTAAATGGTACAACAGGTACAAGTAGTGTATTTCGCGTAGAAAATGTAAGTGGATGTTGTGCAACACTTAGAGTTCTAGCGCCTAGTAATGAAGAAGATGCTACCCCATATCAAAAAACAAGCAGTTTTGTAACTGTCAATTTAGAATGCATATGTGCACTAAAATGTCTAGATGATATTAGACTAGACTGTATCTAGAAAGGAGAAATTAGTTATGTGTGAAAAGAATGAAAATACAAACTCTTGTGAATGCTTACACAGTATTCTAAAAACAATTATAAAACTTCAACGCCATGATCACAAAAAATGTGACTCTACTGGTTGTGATAAACCTTACCTAGGACCAGAACAAAACTTCATTTGTTATAATACTCGTCCTATTAGTTTATTTAACTGTTTCACTGGTAATATGTGGTCTTTCCCATACACAGTAAATGGTTCTACTGGTACAAGTACCATCTTTCGTGTAGAAAGCCTAGACGACTGTTGCTGTACTTGCCGTGTTCTATATCAATCAGTAGAAAATGGTATAACAACTTATAATGCAACCAATGACTTTTTTACAATTAATTTAGACTGTGTAAGTGCTATTAAATGTTACGCTGATACTTTCGTAGATCTTTGCTAAAAAAGACAAAATAACTTTTGTCATAGGTCCCTTCTGGGGACTTTTTTTCATAGAAAAAGATGATCATAATCATCCTATCAAAAGCCTCTATTCTAATTCTTTCGTAATACGAGTAATATCCTCAATAGGAATTACATCATTATCAAAGGTAATAATAGTATTTGCCGATTTAGCCACTAAACTAGTATGATACACTTTATCCTTCGTATAAATAGAAAGTGGAATATTAAATGAATAAGTTGGCAAAGAAAAAATTTCATCAATAATTTCTAAAACATCCTGTTCTTCTTCAGCTTCATCCCTTACAATTTGTTCCAAACTATTTCTCCCATAATACACTTTTTTATTATTATGAATCTCTTTTTCAATGGTATTTTGATAAATTTTTGGTAATTTAGCCATTTTTTCACTCCTTTTTATAATATTTTATGTTTTATGAAATAAAATTTGCTACTTTTTGATATAATATATTACTGAAGGAGGAATTTTATGTTACATAAAAAAAGAATGGACTTAGGAATTATAGTTCCTCTATTAGTCTTTTTAATATTAAGTTTATTAACGATTCATAGTGCATCTACTTATATTTCATCTTCTCTTGGTAATTTAGCATTAAAACAATTAGTATGGTACATAGCAGGTAGCATTC
The DNA here is from genome assembly GCA_964637865.1 of uncultured Muribaculaceae bacterium. GTDB lineage: Bacteria > Bacillota_I > Bacilli_A > RF39 > UBA660 > MGBC119817. The sequence goes on from CAZWXX010000028.1 coordinate 8,536, forward strand.
TAGTCTTCATACTAGTAAAGATGAAAAATGATTACTTGTATCGTAATATTTGGTATTTATATGGTGCCTGTAATCTTCTTTTACTCTTACTATTATTATTTGCACCTGAAATTAATAATAGTAAATGTTGGTTTGTAATTCCTGGTATTGGAAGCCTCCAACCGAGTGAATTTATGAAAATCATCTTAATTCTAACCCTAAGTGTTATGATTCATAACTTTAAAATGAAATATAATAATCCAACTGTAAAAGAAGAATTTATCTTTTTAATAAAATCGCTTATTATTGTTGCCATTCCTAGTATTTTAACATTTCTAGAGCCAGATACTGGAGTCGTTATTATTTATTTAGTTATTTATGTAAGTATGTTATTTTTATCAGGAATTAGAGCAAGGTGGTTTGTTCTCGCTTTCTTAAGTATTTCCTTACTAGCTGGTTCTACACTTGGACTTTACTTTTTTAAAAAAGATTTATTTATCGATCTGTTTGGAAATGACTTATTCTACCGTCTAGATAGAATCTTCGCCTGGAAGTCAGGTAGTGGATTACAACTAGAAAATGCTATGGCAGCAATTGGTAGTGCAGGACTTTTCGGACATGGTTTTAATAAAACCCCTATTTACTTTCCAGAATCTGGAACAGACTTTATCTTCGCTGTTTTTGCATCAAACTTTGGTCTTATAGGCGCTGTCGCATTAATTAGTTTAATTGCATATTTTGATTTAAAAGTTCTATCTCTTTCTAAAAGAAAAATAATAGATACTGATCGCTATGCCTTATTTGGGATACTTGGAATGCTAGTTTTTCAACAAATCCAAAATATTGGAATGACAATTGGAATCTTTCCAATTACAGGAATTACCCTTCCCTTTATTAGTTATGGTGGTTCTAGTCTTCTTTCATACATGATTATTGTTGGAATTATCCTAAATATTTCTCTAGAAAAACCACATCATTATAAATACAAATAAGCCTTCCCAATAGGGAGGCTTATTTACATTCTTATTACTTCTTCATAAACTTCTTTTAACTCTTTACCTATTTTTTTAATATCACGAGATTTTGCCACTTCATAACCTTCATCTATTAAAGATGGTAATTCTTTATGAATAATTTTTTTAATTTTTCCTTCAAAATCATCAATATCTTTTGCTTTATAAATATTTTCCCCATCCTCTAACCAATCACTGAATACTGGAATATCTCTTACAATAGCATCACACTTCATTGCACATGCTTCCATTGCAGGAATACCTTCAGTCTCTTCTAACGTTGGAAAAATATAAAGATTTGCTTCCTTTAAAGCAGCGCGAATCATAGAAGGTTCTACATAACCTGGAAATTTTAAGTTTGGTAAATTTGTTTTTAAAGCTTTTCTAATTTTCTTAGGTATGATAGCACGATTCACATGTCCAAACCAAATAAAATGATATTCTGGCATACGACAAGCAAGTTCTACAAAGTCTAAGATTCCCTTACGTTCTAAATAAAGACCAATCCCAACAATAACAACATCTTCTTTATGGTAACCATAGGTTTTTCTAAAAATAGCATTTTCTTTTTCACTATTTTTAAAAAACGATAAATCAATTCCATTAGAAATAGCCCGAATAGGTTGTTTTAAACCATATCCTTCTAGTAACTTCTTAGAATAAGGAGTTGGCGTAATAATATAGTCCGCTTGGCTATAGCATTTCACAAGCCATTTTTTAAACGTTGGCGCAAGCTGATTAGAAAAAATAAAAGAATTCCTAAAGTCTTCTTCTGTAGAATGAGCATGATAAACTACTTTCTTTCCCTCTTTTTTAGCTTTTTTAGCAAGATGATAAGACTTAGGTCCATATAAATTCAAATCCACAATATCGTAATCATCATGTGGATTTAAAGTATATTCCACTCCTACGCTTTCTAAGGCTTTTTGCTGATGCCGAATTGCCTTTCCAATTCCTGCTTTTGCCACAACACTTTCTACTTCTGTATACAATAAAACCTTCATAATACCACCTCTATTTATTCCAATTATAAAGAAAAGGAAATATTATGTCTACCCTTTTTCTTTTAATTTTGGAATAAAAAGTTCAGCAATTTTATATTCTTCATGTTTTTTTTGATAAAAAAATCCTAGCACAGAAAATAAAAGAGCTCCAATAAAATTCACAAATAAATCTTCCATCGTATCCGTAAGTCCAATATCTAAATAACCATCTTCAATTACAACCATTCTCTTATAATGATTACTATAAATAATAGTTTTATCAATAGAATCTAATACAATTGGTACATTTTCATCTCTTTGATTTATTTTCACTGAAGATATCTTAGTAACAATTTCATCTTTTTGCATATCCTTATAGAAATACTTGTCTCCAGCAAACTCAAAGAATTCCCAAAAAACACCTATTGTCATTGAAAAACAAAAGGCAACAAGTGCAACAAAAAAAGGTGATAAATGCATAAAGCTTCTATTGGAATGATTAAAAATATTGACAAGAGAAAAACCAATCGCTGCACATAAAAAACCGCTTAATGTATGAAGCATAGTATCCCAGTGAGGAAAAGTGGTATAAAAATTACGAATTTCACCTAAAATAGTAGTAGAAAAAATAAAAAACAAAATAATGATTTCTAACGTATTTGGCAAAGTAATTGCCGTTTTTTTATCAATAATATAAGGAATTAAAAATAAAATAAGGGCTAGAATACAATAAAAAACGTTTTGATAGTTTCCTAAAGTTAACTGAATAACCATAGAAATAACGACTAAAAGATAAAGACTAAAAAATGTAAAAATAAGTTTTTTATCATTCTTTTTAAAAAATGCTCTTATCATTCGAATCATATTTCACCTCTTCCTATTAATTAGTATACGAGTTTTTTCGAAAAAAAGTATTGACTTTTAAAATTTTGCTATGATATAATCGATTTGTTGATGCAGAAAACATATTTCTGGGGAATTAGCTCAGCTGGGAGAGCGCCACGTTTGCACCGTGGAGGTCAGGAGTTCGATCCTCCTATTCTCCACCAGAATGATAGGAAACTCGAACTTTCGAGTAGCAATAGAAAACGACTTGTCAAAAAGTCGTTTTTATGTTATTATGA
>CAZWXX010000029.1:0-11609 GCA_964637865.1 uncultured Muribaculaceae bacterium
TTGATTTCTCATAAAATATTTATTATTTTTTCTATTTCAAATTTTTGACAAGTATATAAATACATGATGATATGATGAATATGTCAAGGAAACTTACATAAATTAAAAAAGGGAATACCTAGTTTTGACGAGTTAGGTACTATCCCAAAAGATTTGTTTTAGTACCGACTTATACAGTTGGTACTATTTTTATTAACATGACGATAATAAGGAGTATTATGATAGTACAAAGATATTCTTCTTTTTTTCTCATAACTTCACCTTCTTTCACTTAAAAAGTAAAAGGAAATAGTACCTAAACTAACTAAGTATTCCTAAATAAAGGATACAACAAGTAAACTTTTGAAGCAGTCGAACAAACTACTATTTAGAAATATTTTTCCTATTTTTCTAAATAGTCTTCTCCTTTATGAGGTTCTGTTCTTAGAAGATCATTATAATCTTGTTGACGAAGGGCTTCATATATTACAATGGCACAGCAATTTGACAAGTTTAAAGCTCTGACATTTTTTGTCATGGGAATTCTCATACAATGGTCTAAGTCTTCTTTTAATAGTTCTTTTGGAATACCTGTAGATTCTTTTCCAAAGATAAAATATAATTCTTCTTTTTCTTCATTTTTATAATCAAAACTTGTATGAGGCTTTTTTCCATAACGAGTAAAATAATAATATATTCCTTGGTTTTTCTTTTTAAATTCATCAAAGTTTTCATATACTTCATAATCTAGTTTATCTATATAGTTTACACTACTACGAATTAAATGTTTTTCATCTAGGGAAAAGCCAAGAGGCTTTATTAAATGAAGTTTGGTATTTGTTGCTACACATGTTCTCATGATGTTGCCTGTATTTTGTGGAATTTCAGGTTCAAATAAAACAATATGATTCATTCTACTCTTCTCCTACTTTATGTAATTTTAGGTAGCTTAAGACTTCATTTAAATCTAGATTTTTATCTTTTTCTTCTTGTAATAGTCCTACAATTTTATTTTCTTCAAAAAGAACAATGGCTGGATAATTTTTTGTTAATTTTACTTTATAAGAATATGTATTATTAAAGTTTTCAACGAATTCATCTTGATTAATATCACTTAAATTTAGGTAAATAATATTATTTTTTAGCTTTTCATTTTTATTTAACATCACTTTTAAATTCTTTTCAAAATTTCTACATTTCATGTCACTACTGGTGCACATATAAATAGCACTTGTTGGATTTTCTAAGACATAATGTTCTAATTCTAAATTTGTAATTTCTGATAAAGTTCCTCGAATAACGGGTGTTTGTTTTTGATATTCATCATAAGCTTGATACCACTTTGAAAAGTACCATAGCAATAACAAAACTCCAATAAAAAGCATTATCAAAATTATATAGTTTTTCATAGGAACTTTATGTCCTTTCCCCATTTGTTTCACTTTATCACTCCTTAGTATTATTCTAACACACTTTTTTTATTTTGATAACAGTAGTTTACAAATATTTTTATTATTTACAAATTGGTGCATTTTGGTTGCTTTCTTTTTCTAATTGGTAGCGAAGACTAATTGGTAAGGTGGAAAGTTTCTCTAACTTTCTTTTCCTTGTCTCATAATTATAAATATAAGTATAGCCATTTTGATAAAAAGCTTTAAAACATCTCTTATAATGATCTTTTAAATAATAGTCTTCTTCCTCTTCTTTTAAATCTAAAATATTTCCCTTTATATTCATCACTACTACTCTATCATAAACGATTACTTCTAGACTTGGAGTAAAATGAAATACTTCTTTAAAATGTGCGAAAAGATAAAATATTTCTTCGTTACTTAATTCTACGGATAAAGTGACTCTTTTATACCCTAATTTTAATAAATAGTAAACAGTATAAATATTAAATACATTGAATGTATAATCACAAATATCCTCTTTTTTAGGGTAATGATAAAATTTTCTTAGCATTTTGGAAGCACTTTTTTTCTGAAAGTCTTCTACTAAATAAAGACGTTTTTCATTTTGATATTTGTTATAGAGTTTTATTGGAACATAAATTCTAGTTACGTCTTTTTTCATTACCTCTTTTAATTTTTCTTCTGTTTGTACTTCTATACTGATTTCTTGTTCTAAGTCTTTTTCATATTTTTCAAACTTTACTGGTTGTTTTTTATAATTTACTTTTTCTTCCATTCTTTTTATTTTTAACTCTTCTATCGCATTTCTTCTTAATTCATTTATATCTTTTATTTGAATAAAAATATTTTCATCTATATCCCAGGTTACATTTTTTAAAACAAAGGGTGTAGAACCTAGTTTTTGGAGCTGACTTTTGATTCTTTCTTTGGTTACTTGGATATTTTTTGCTTGTTGTACTATTACAGATTGTAGAAATACTTTCTTAGTGCCATCTGTTACTTCCAATGTTAAGGGATCATTTTTTCTTGCTATTATATGCATAGAGACTTCTATTTTTCTATTTTCTAAAGTTAAGAGATCTTCTTTTAGTTTTTTACTGGTGGTTTTATATACTTCATCCTTTGTTTTAAGACCTATTTTATTGTCTAGAAAAATAATTTGATTTTTTTTCGCAGATGAGATTAGTTTATGATTCTCATCATATATATAGTTAGCAATAAAGCCTTTAGATGCGTTTTGAAAGCGAAGACCATCTTCTTGATAGAGAGGATATGATAATTTTATTTTTATTTTTTTGGGGGTTACTTTTAAAGTCGTTCCAATTTTTAGACCTAAATGATTTGGGGAAGAAGTATTTCTAATATCATCATGGAAAAGATGTCCTAAAGTAAATTGGCGATTAAACAGTATTTTTAGTTTTTCTAGTTCCTCTTCATAGTTTATCATTTTTCCATCTATTAGTCTTCTATAAAATCTTGTAATAAATCCTACATATAAAGGAGATTTCATTCTTCCTTCTACTTTAAAAGAGGTGATACCGCTACTTAATAGATCTTTTATTTTATTAGAAGTATTTAATTCTTTGGTACTTAAAAGATACCCTTCTTTTATTTTTTTGTCCTTTTTATAGAGTGTATAGAAAAGACGACAACAACCTGTGCACTCTCCTCTATTTCCACTACGAGATCCTAACATACTGGAGATTAGACAGCATCCAGAATAACTCATACATAATGCTCCATGTATAAATACTTCTTTTTCTATCGGAATATCTATTTTTTCAATTTCTTCTAAACTCATCTCACGTGGTAAGACGACACGTTTTACTCCTATATTATAAAATAGTTCTACTGCTTCTTTGGTGAGCACATTTGCTTGTGTGGACGCATGAATTTCTAAATTCGGAAACATTTCTCGAACTAGACAAATCATTCCAAAATCTTGCATAATTACTGCATCTACGCCATACTGATGAAGAGTAGAAATGGTATTTAAAAATTGTTCTACTTCATTATCTTTTACTAAGGTATTCATTGTAATATAGATTTTTACACCATATAAGTGACAAAGACGGATCGCTTTTTTCAGTTCTTCTTCTGTAAAATTTTTAGCATATGATCTTGCATTGAAATTTTTCATTCCTAAATAAACAGCATCCGCTCCATTTGCTACTGCATACTCTAAAGACAAATAATCTCCCACTGGAATTAATAATTCCTTCATCTTCATCACTTCCTAGTTCTCTTATTGTATCATAGAATTTTGAATTTGTTTGATAATCTTTTTGGTATCATAATATAATGAACTATGAATAGTAACAATAATGAAGAATTAATTAAGCGTCTTTCTTTTGAAAATTTTATCTGGGTAGTTTATCTAGTTATTGCTATTTTTAATATTTATGGGGATGAACTGATCAAGAAGTCCATTCGGGAAGAGGACTATGAAGCAAGTGAGATGGCAAAGAATATTTTTCTTATTATTTTAGGGGTTACCTTTCTCATTAATCTTTATTTTCTTAGTAGAAATTATAGTGATTTATCGAAAGATCCTGAAAATGAGTCTTTACAAATTCGCTTTGTTGGTAGTTGTCTTCTTCTACTAGCAACAAGCTGTTTTATTTATTCACAGACACTTACAGAGAAAGAGACTGAGAGTATCTCTACTGTTTAGTTTTTAGAGAGGTAATTTCTTGGTTTAAAATATCTACCATTTTTTGTAGTAAAATAATTCCTTCCTCATTGGATATTGTTGTGGTAGCCTTTTCTTTTCGTTCTTGTTGGACTTGTTTATAAAAAGCATTTGTACTTAATACTTGGGCTGTTAACATTAGCCAATTTCCAAGAGCATTTTGTTCATTGGCAGTTAAGTCATCGATTAATAAGTAGCCAACGATAATAGCACTTAGAGAAAAAGTTTTAGCAGAAACATTTGGTAGAGACATAATATCACCTATAGCATTATATTATTTCTATCAATAGAATATATTTTATTATGAAGGAAAAAGAAGAACTTTTACAAAAAATTAAAATTGAAGATTTTATTTGGGTCGTTTATTTATTTTTAATTGGTTTTAGTTTTTATAGTAATTATTTAGAAACTGAATATATTAAAACTGATAGTGTTTTTTCGAAAGAAAAATATAGAGAGTCCCTTATTATTATTTTTTCTATTGCCCTTTTCGTTTATTTTTACTTTTTTCAAGATAGTTTTTCGGATGTTAAAAACTTGGATGCTTGTGATGAGACTAAAAAGGTCTTTTTAACCTGGGCTAATTTTACTGCTTCTACTTTGATTCTAATTGCTGGATGTATTTTCTTATTTATTGCTATTTATGATACAGAGCTTTATACAGAACTTGCATTTAGTTAGCTTTTGCTTTATTTTGGAAGGAGAAAAAGGTATGGCTGTAATAGATAGGGAAAAATACTTTGAAAAGAAAGCAGATATGCTAGAATTTGTTTGTGAAAATAGGAAAATTTTTGGGGATTATTTTCCTTCATTATTGAGTTTTGTTGTTAGTGATTTAGGACTTGAATTACAAGAATACTGTCCTATGGTAATTAAACAAATCTTTTCTAAATTTGATCTTTATTTAGATGGTGCCGATGAATATCAAATGATTGCTCAACTACTAAAACGCTACTCTTTTTTGAATGGTAATCTTGCTGAAGTGGGGGCTGGATTTTATCCAAGACTTGCGGAAATTATTCTTCCTTCTATTAAAGGAACTTTAACACTTTATGAGCCAAATATTCATTTTACTGATTTTAAAGCAAAAATTGTCAAAGATCCATTTACATGGGACAGTGATATTTCTGATATTGATACTTTATATGCACTTTATCCATGTGAAGCAACTATCCCTGTTTTAGAAAAAGCATTTTATGATGATAAAAACGTACTTCTTGCTTTTTGTGATTGCAATCACTCTACTATACGGCATAGAAAACGAGGAGATCATTATTGGGCTCATTATGTTTGTGAGGATTATTTAGATCAATATGGAGAGGAAATCGAAATTTTAAAGTGGCCTTCTACTGTTCAGAATTTGGATTTACCTATTTTAGTTAGGAAAAGTAGTAAACAACTAAAGAAAAGTATATAAATAATAGTTTGTTCTATCATTTATTTAGGAATACTTAGTTAGTTTAGGTACTATTCCCTTTGTATCATAAAAGATTATCTTCTTCAAGGTTTTGCTTAAAAATCAAAAAAACCTAACTCGAAAAAATTAGGTTTCATTTCTTACTTATAATTTTCTGCTTTTACTTCCATGTAACTTCTTGGATGAGCACATACTGGACATACATCTAGAGCATCTTTACCAAAATAAACATGACCACAGTTACGGCAAATCCACATTTTATCTCCATCCTTGTGGAATACTTTATCATCCTTCACATTTTGAAGTAGAGTAAGATATCTTTCTTCGTGATGCTTTTCAATTTCTCCAACTTCTTTAAATAGATGTGCAATACGAGTAAATCCTTCTTCTTCTGCAACACGAGCAAATTCTTTATACATATCAGTCCATTCGTAATTTTCACCATTTGCAGCATCTTCTAAGTTTGCAACAGTCTCAGGGATACTACCACCATTTAATTCTTTAAACCACATTTTGGCATGTTCTTTTTCATTATTAGCAGTCTCTTCAAAGATTGCTGCAATTTGCTCATATCCATCTTTTCTAGCGCGAGATGCATAATAAGTATATTTATTTCTTGCTTGACTTTCTCCAGCAAATGCTGTTTTTAAATTTTCTTCTGTTTTACTTCCTTTTAATTCCATAAATTTAAACCTTCTTTCTTTATTTTCTTTTCAAAATCATTTATTCATCATGATTACTTTCTTATTATATAAGTCTTTTTTTTACTTGTCAACCATTCGAGTTATAAACCGTATTAGGGCCTTCTTTACATTCTGAAGTATTGCTATCTCCTGTACAAATTACTTGTTTATTTGATACAGTACAAGTTAACGTATACTTATATAAATAAGAAAAATTGTTTTTTGTTCCTGTTCTTGTTACTGTTACTTCTCCTACATTACAACTATCCTTTTTATCTGTGTATTCTTTTAGTAAGTCTACATTTTTTAACTCTGCTAGCGTTATTCTTTTTTCTCCTGACTGATCTAGTCCATTCCATAGTTCTTCTTGATACTTTTCTATATAGAGTTTTGCTGATGCTACCATAGATTCTCCATAAGAAACTGCTTTTTTATACTTGTTGGTTTGTCCAAGTTTTGTAACAGAAGGAAATGCTACCATCATAATGATTCCCATAATTAAAATTGTAATAATTAATTCTACTAATGTAAATCCATTTTCTTTCATAAGCCACCTCTTCTTTATTATACAAAGAAATACTTAAAAAGTAACCAGATATCTTTTTTTTATTAGGCACTTTACAAATCATTTTGCATACATTAAAGTAGGTGATTCGAATGAGCTTTAAAAATCCAAAACATCCTTTTTATTGTATGTGTTCTATGTGCAAACAAAAAAGAAGAAATAGTGTTTTTTATTTAGCACTACTACTTATCTTACTTGTTATTATTTTCTATCAAGCGTTTATTTTAATTTTTATTACTACTCGCCTAAATGCTATTATTTTATTTGGATTATTCTTATTCGTTGGTTTTCTTGTAACTCTTATCTTGCTTTGATAAAAAGTCTAGGCTTTTGTTTAAATAAGTTATAAAATTATAGATATCACTATATTTATTATAAGTGTTTCGATTCATTTCTATTTTTTTAGGAATGGCTATCAAAGCATAGAGAAGACTTTCTTCTTCTTTTGTATAAGGATATTTATGATTATATATTTGGTATAATGTATTCATATCTAGGTTTTGGTACTCTTTTTGGTAAAAAGTTAAGAAGTCATAAATGGGCCAGTCTCTTCTTGCTTTATCCCAACTAATTAAATAAGCATTATCTCCTTCTAAGAAGTGAGATGTTTCTATATTTCCATGAAGCATAACATAACGCATGCTCTTTTTATTTTGTATTTGGTCGTACCAGTCATTTATTTTATTTTTAGCATATTCTAATAATATATATACAAGGCTTATATTACGCATTAGTAAATATTCATCTGGAGCCATATATATTTTCTTTTCCAGACTATCTTGAAGAGCATGATAGTAGTAATATAAATATTCTATTTTACTTGTTATTTCTTCATAAAGTGCTTTTTTATCATCTAGGGCAGTTTCTTTATAAAAACTTGTTTTATTATGGAGGAGACTTACTATATACATCATATCTACTGCTTTTTCTTCCTCTTTTTTGATTTGTTCTTTTATATATGGATAGATTTCATAATCTTCTTCTACTTCTATATTTGTAGGTTTTAATGCATAACGAAAATCCTTAGAGTCTAGATATGCGAATAGCTCTTTTTTGTTTTTTATTTTTTCCTTTATTACTACTTGTTCCTTTTCTAGGGTTAGGATATGAGCCTTTTTTTTACAGTCATATCTTTTGGCATAAAGGTGATATTTATCAATTAGAGTTCCTAGTTTAGTCATTTGTAGTTGGAATAATCACTTTGCTTCCTAATTCTATTTGAGATAAATCATTATACTCTTCTAACTGTTCTTTTGTAATATTATAACGGTCTAGTACAGTATTAATAGAATCATTTTTTCTCATGATATAGACGGTATATGCTTTGTAGGTTTCTTCTGCTTCATTAAAAACTCTAAAAATCGATTGAATATTTGCCTTTGATTCCTCTTTTACTTCTATTTTTTGTGTTTTTTCTTCTTTTTGTTTTATTACGTCTTTTACTTCTTCGGCTACTATTTCTTGGTTGATAGACTCTTTTAGTTCTTCTTTTCCCTCATCTTTCGCTTTCACTTTTTCTTCTTCTTTTTTTTCTGCTACTTCTATATTTTTTATTGCTTGGTCTATTTTTGGCTCTTCTTTTTTTACCTCTTCTAGTAATGGTTCTACATCTTCTTCTTTTTCTTCTCTACTTTTTTCTTTACTGTCACATGTTCTTTCTTCTTTTTGATCACATGTTCTTTCTTCTTCCTTCTTTTTTTCTAGTCTTTCCTCTACGACTTCTAAATCGGGAAGGCTTTCTTTTTTCTCTTTTTCTTCTTTTGGCGCTTCTTCCTTTTTTTCTAGCTTTTCTAATTCCTTTTCTACTACTTCTTCCAACTCACTTTCTAATATTACTTCTTCTACTCCTTCTATTTGAATATCAATTTTTACCTTTAAAATCTCTTCATCAATGATTTCATAATAAAAATCTTTAATTTCTATTTTGGTAGTATCTAGCGTAAATGTCTCTGCTAATGTAATTTCTATTGGAAGTTTATAACTAAAATCCTCCTCAATCGCACTTGCTTCTGTCATTTTATAACGACCACTAATCATAAAGTTTCCCTCAATGTCATTTTTTGATAAAAATTTTAGGGTTTGATCTAAGGATATGGCTGTTATTTCTCCTATCATGGTTGGAAACAGAATTTCTTTATCAAAAGAGATTATTTTTTTCATACTTATCGCTTCCTTTCACTTAATGATATGAAAAAAAAGTAAGTTTATGCTCACTACTTAGTGCATTCTTACTTTTTAAAAATTCTTTTTGTAAACTAATCTCTTTTTATGCTTCCACTAAATCACGTGCTTTAAATAATTCTTGATATATTTCATTGTAATTTTTGACAAAAACAAACTCGATTTCACTTTTTATCTCGTCAGGGATTTCTTCTAAGTCATTTTCATTTTCTAGTGGTAAGAAAATTTTTTTTATTCCTACACGATGTGCTCCAATTATTTTTTCTTTTAAACCGCCTATTGCGAGTACTCGTCCTTGAAGGGTCATTTCCCCTGTCATTGCTATTTTTTCATCTACTACTTTACTAGATAGTAGGCTAATTAGTGTTGTTGTTAGCGTGATTCCTGCGGATGGTCCTTCTTTTGCTATGGCTCCTTCTGGAACATGAATATGAATATCATTTTCTTCTAGAACTTTACTATTTAGACCAAAACGTTTCCCATTTGCTTTTACGTAACTTAAGGCAATACGAGCAGATTCCTGCATTACTTCTCCTAGAGAACCTGTTAGCACTAATTGACCATTTCCTTTATAATAAGTTGCTTCTACTTTTAGAACATCTCCTCCAAATGGAGTATAAGCTAGTCCGTTTACTACTCCTACTGTTGATTCTTTTTCTTGAGTATGATACCGATATTTTTTCTTACCTAAAAAGTGTTCAATTAGGTTTTCATCTATTCGATAAGAAGCAAGTGTGGTATCCATTAAAAGAGACTTTACAATTTTTCTAAGAAGAGAGGCGATTACTCGACTTAGTTCACGTACACCTGCTTCTTTTGTATAATGGCGTATTAATGTTAGGATTGCCTCATCTTCAAACTGTACTGCTATTTCTGTTAGACCGTGTTCTTCTAGGGCTTTTGGAATCAAATGATTTTTAGCAATATCTAGTTTTTCATATTCTGTATAACTGGATACTTCGATTAATTCTAGTCTATCTCTTAATTCAAATGGGATTTGGTCAATGTAGTTTGCTGTTGCTATAAAAATCACTTTGGATAGATCGAATTCTTCTTCAATGTAATGATCTGAGAAATGACTATTTTGTTCTTTATCTAATACTTCTAGCAAACTACTTGCGGGGTCACCTTTGATGTCTTTTCTCATTTTATCAATTTCATCAATAATGAATACTGGGTTTGTTGTTCCAGCTTTTCTAATTCCTTGGATAATTCTTCCGGGATTTGCTCCGACATAGGTTCTACGGTGTCCTACGATTTCAGCTTCATCATTGATTCCACCTACACTAATTTTGGTAGAGGCTCTATTTAGGCTTTTGGCAATAGAGAGTGCAAGGGATGTTTTTCCAACACCAGGTGGTCCTACTAAGCATAAAATAGGACTCTTTAGATTATTCGTATTTTGTTTTACGGCTAAATATTCTAATATTCTATTTTTGGCATCATCTAAAGCATAATGAGTGGAGTCTAGAATTCTTTTGACTTCCTTTAAATCTTTGGTATCTTTTGTATAGTGACACCAAGGTAGTGTTAACAGCCAATTTATATAATCTCTTATCATTCCTACTTCTGGAGAGTTTGTAGAAATGGTTTCATAGCGTTTTATCTCATGACGAATTCTCATCTTTACTTTTGGATTACATTTTAGGGTAGTTAATTTTTTCTTTAATTTATCTATTTCTTCTTCTTTTGTATCGATATCTCCTAATTCTTTTCTAATCACTTTTATTTTTTCTCTTAAGAAAAATTCTTTTTGATTCTGTGCTAATTCTTTTTCGACATCTTGCTCTATTTTTTCTTCTAGTTCAATAATCTTTAAATCTTCATTCATGTCTTCTATTAGCATGCGTACTCTTTTGGTAGGGTCTAGCTCTAAGACATACTTTTTTTTCATTTCATAAGAAAAGGGAAGAAAACTAATAATTAAATCTGTAAGCTCCTCTAGATTATTTACAATTTCTAATTGATTTAGAATGGCATTTCCTACATAAGGGGCTTTATGAATATATTTGGTAAGTGCTTTTTTTAGGATATTTTGATAAGACTCTTCTTCTGTTACTTTTTCTTCTTCAATATTTTCTATCTCTGCTTGGTAGCCATATTCTTCTTCTTTATAATTTAATACTCTTACTCTTTTTAGTCCTAAAAGTAGGGCTCTTGTTTTTCCATTTGGAACATCCATCTTCATGTTTAGTTTGGCTAATACTCCTATTTTAGGAAGAGAGGTGATGTCTAGATTTTCTCCTCTTTCTATAATAGGATTTATAATTAAAATGCTTTTATCTTCTGTTTTTTCTGCTAAAGATAATATTTTTTTATCTTCCATTATATCTGTTTCAAGTCGCATCTCACAATTTGGGAAAATGACTGTATCATGAATTAAAATTACGGCATATTTTGGATGTTGCATTATTCGTCCTCCCTCTTGTAAATACTGTTTTCTATTATATAATATTTTTATTTTTTTTCAAGGAGTTATTGTAATTTTTACCTATATCTATTTTCTCCGTTATCGTATTTTCCCTTATTTTTTCTTAGTTTTCTTCTGTTTTATTTCCAAATATTTTCTATTTATTCAATAGACGAAAAAGTACTGTCTTAAGACAGTACTCATAAAGTATTAAGTGTTGCTTTTTTAAATTTGATAAGGACTATTCATAGTGCCATCTCCGCTTGT
>CAZWXX010000030.1:0-1541 GCA_964637865.1 uncultured Muribaculaceae bacterium
CTTTTATGAGTATATCATAGAAGTTTTTAAATCTATTAGAAAGCGTGATTTTAATGAAAAATTTAAATATAAAAACAAACTTTATACCACTTGCTTTAGCAAGTACTCTTACTTTATCAGTAATATCTAATACAGGTTGTGTGAAAAAAATGGACTGTGATATTGAAAAAGAGCATTTTCACAAATATATAAGTGAGGAAGGCTTTGAAACCTATATGGATAGTGAATACGAAAAAGAAGAAGGAATGAAATGGACACAAGAGACGATATCTCCAAAAAAGGAATTAAGAGTCATAGATGAGTTTCATTTAATTAAAACAGAAGACAACTTAGAAGCTTTAGAAGAAGCAACAAAAAATGATTTACCATACATTGAATATGAATATAAATATACAAAAGTACATTCCTATAAGATAGGAGGTAAAAGGCACTACAGACCTGTTACAAAAAAATCTTTCACAGAGGATTCCGAACATAGCAGACTAACAGGTTATATTCGTAACGTTAATTATAAATATCGAGGATATCGAATTGGAGAAAATAAAAAAGGAAAAACTATTATAATAGAAAGTGAATTAGTCGATAATCTTTCTGATATTAAAGAAGAATATCCTTATTTTAAATTATCTGATTACAAACAAAAAGTATATTCAGATAAATATGAACAGGAAAAAGTAAAAGTAAAATAGAGAAGGGGAGAGATAAAAAAGCCTAAGAAACATTATTGTTCTTAGGCTCTAATACTTTTAATACTCTCTTTAAGACATAATTCTTTTCATTTGGATATTTGGTATAAAATTTCATAAGAGGAACATTTATTTCATTGCAAATTTTTTCTACTTTCAAATCTCTATTTCTTCTTCGTTTTAAGTTATGAGTAGCATCATTAAGTTCAATTAAAAGAAGTATCTCAGAATAGTCATCAGATAAAATAGCGAAATCAATATTGCGAAAAAGATCAGTATAATAATGTCTATTACTAATCTTAGTAGTAATCGCTGCTAAATTCAATTGAGGAATAACTTTATACTTAGATTCTAATGGCTTTAATTTTAAGTAAAATTGATATTCTGCTTCAGTCATTATTTTCTTCTTTTGATAAGTTTTATGATTTGTATTTGAAATTATAATATCATGCTTACGAAATAATGGTTTCACAATATTAAATAAGATAATAATAATTGCCAATTCAAATACAAATGAAAATATAGAGAAAGGATTTGAAAACAATTCATTAATAAGTTGAGCATTAATTTCTTTCATAAATAAAACTCCTTGCAAATTAATTATAGCATAGAATAATATAAAAGTTTATAAAAATTAACTTCCCATAATATAGATTATGTTAACTTTAACAAATTATCCATTAATTTCTTATACCATAAGCACTATATAATTAGAAGATAAACTTATTTATCTCAATTCCTAATTCTCTTTTACAATAGATTATATTCACTTAATTATATAACATATAGATTATATTCATTTAATTATATAACATATAGATTATATTCATTTAATTATATAACATATAGATTATA
>CAZWXX010000030.1:1641-11598 GCA_964637865.1 uncultured Muribaculaceae bacterium
TTAATTATATAACATATAGATTATATTCATTTAATTATATAACATATAGATTATATTCATTTAATTATATAATTAAAAAATTATAATTCATTAATCTATATTATATATTTCATACGAATAACACATAAATATATTAGAATGCATTCTAAGCGATTTATCTTCTATTAGATAATAAGTTATCCATCTAAAAGCATTTAAATACATCTTAATGTATAATATATTCTCTTCTATCCATAATAAATAAAGAAAGGAAAGGAGAAAAATAATGAAAAAGAAAGATAATAATCAAACGATTAAATGTGAGGTAGAATCATGCAAATACAACGATGAAGAGGGGACTTGTGAATTAGAAGAAATCCAAGTTGGTTGTGACTGTGATAATGATAAATGCGCATGTTCTGAAGAAACAATATGTCAATCATTTGAAGAAGATGAAAACAAAAAACAACACAGTGAAGAAGAAAGTGAATAAATCAAAATAAGAGGGGACTACCCCCTTTTTTATTTTAATTCTTCTAAAACGCTAATACCAATTTCCGGCAATTCCACTTCAAAATTATCAGCAATCGTTGCCCCTATATTAGCAAACGTATTAAAGGCATTTAATCGCTTTGGCTCTAAGAAACTACGACTATATAAAATAACAGGCACATTCTCACGTGTATGATCATTTCCAGGGAAAGTAGGATCATTTCCATGATCTGCCGTAATAATTAATAAGTCATCGGTCTCCAATTTATTTAAAATCATAGGAATTTCTACATCCAACTCCTCTATCGCCTTAGCATAACCATCTACATCCCTAGAATGCCCATATAAACTATCAAAATCACTTAAATTAATCATACATAAACCAGTAAAGCTTTTATCCATAATATCCGTTAATTTATTAATTCCCTCCATATTAGAGGTAGCCTTAATATTTTTATTGATACCTTCCCCATCAAAAATATCATTTACTTTACCAATAGCGATAACATTATAATTATTCTCCACTAAACTATCTAATACCGTCTTTTTAGGTGGTTTAATAGCATAATCTTTTCTACCAGTATGATTTAATTTAAAATTACCATTTTCCCCCGTAAAAGGTCTTGCAATCACTCTCCCTACTCTCCAGTCCTCTTTTAAAGTAATAGCACGAATCTTTTCACAATACTCATATAACCTAGACACTGGAATCACATCTTCATGAGCTGCTACTTGCAAATCAGAATCAGCAGAAGTGTAAACAATTAAAGATCCATAATTTAATTGTCTCTCACCAAGCTCTGAAATAATAGATTCATCATTACAACACTTATTGCCAATAATACGACGCCCAGTAACTTCCTCAATACCAGTTAAAACTTCAAGAGGAAAACCATTATTAAATGTTTTAAAAGGAATATGATTACTAATACCCATCATCTCATAATGTCCATTTAAAGTATCCTTTCCAGCATTATTTGGCCTAGCAATAGTATAATAAGCATCTACCTCTGTATTTTCTTTCATATTAATCGTATCTAAAAAACCAATTTTTTTCAAATTAGGAATAAATAAATTACTTTTTTCTTTAATATGACCAAGTGTATTTGCTCCAGAATCCCCATAATTATTAGCATCCATTGCCTCTCCTACTCCTAAGGAATCTAAAATCATTACAAATATTCGTTTAAATCTCATAATTTTCTCCTTTACTTATGATCTCTAGGATGATAAGCATGATAATCATCTCTTACCTTTTCATCACTAACATGTGTATATATTTTAGTAGTTGAAATATCAGAATGTCCGAGTAACTCTTGAATACTTCGAAGATCAGCCCCTCGACTTAATAAATGTGTTGCAAAAGAGTGTCTAAGTGTATGAGGAGAAACCTCTGTATTAAGTCCTTTTTCTTTTAATATCTTTTTCAAAACTTTAAAAAAACCTTGCCTAGATATCTTTTCTCCTCGACTATTTAAAAATAAATAATCACTACTCTTATTTTTGAGTAATACCGTTCTATTTGCTAAATAAAGCTTTACATAATACATTGAGTATTCACCAATAGGAATAATACGCTCTTTTCTACCTTTTCCTACAATTCGAATAACACATGCTGTATAATCTAAATCAAAGACCTTTAACTCAACTAATTCAGAAACCCGAAGACCCGTTCCATACAATAATTCTAGCATAGCTTTATTACGATAGTCAAATGGGCTATCTAAAGGAAGATTCAAAAGAAGATCAACTTCTTCTACGCTTAAGGTTTTAGGAAGATGTTTTCTTAGTTTTGGTCTACGAATACTGCTAGCTACATTTTCTTCTACAACGCCCTCTTTTTCCAAATAAGAAAAAAAATTCTGAATCGTTGTTAATTTATGTGCAATTGTAGTATCTGCTTTTCCACTTTTTATCTCCTCTTTCAAATAAGCTTCAATATCCTCTATAGTAACAGAACAAATAGAAATTTCTGAATGAGAATCTTTAAAAGTATGAGGATTCAAATACAAATAAAACATCTTTAAATCATTACGATAAGCAGCAACAGACCTATTCGTTAATCCTTTCTCAAAAGTACAATAATTTAAAAAATCATCTATTGCA
Organism: uncultured Muribaculaceae bacterium; assembly: GCA_964637865.1. Taxonomy (GTDB): domain Bacteria; phylum Bacillota_I; class Bacilli_A; order RF39; family UBA660; genus MGBC119817. Next base: position 4,219 of record CAZWXX010000030.1, read on the forward strand.
TCTTGCATATTCATTATGATCACCACTTTACATTACTTACATTCAAAAATACTTACTCTTCCAAATATAATATATATTTATAATACTATTAATTAAGTAAAATAACAAGGTTTTTAGACTAAGTCTTTAAATAATAAATAAATAGTGATAAAATGAAATTGGTGATGATATGGAAAAACCTCTCGCATTAAAAATGGCCCCTCAGTCATTAAAAGAAGTACTAGGACAAAAGCATTTAATTGGAAAAGATAAAATCTTAAGTAATCTTGTAAAGAACAAAAAAGTGTTTTCCATGATTTTATATGGAAAACCAGGAATTGGAAAAACTTCTATTGCCAATGCTATTGTCGCTGATTTAGGAGTTAGATATCGTTTTTTAAATGCTACTATGAATAATAAGAAAGATTTTGATATTGTAATAGAAGAAGCAAAAATGTATGATGGTCTTGTTTTAATTATGGATGAGATTCATAGACTAAATAAGGATAAACAAGACTTGTTATTACCGCAATTAGAAAGTGGATTAATTACTCTAATTGGAATGACTACATCCAATCCATATCATGCAATAAACCCAGCGATCCGTAGTCGGTGTCAACTATTTGAATTAGAAGAGTTAGAAACAGATGATATTTTAAAAGGATTAAAACGCGCTTTGAAGCATCCAGATTTAGAAGGAATAAAGATAGATAAAGAAACGCTTTTATACATTGCACATCTGGCGGGAAGTGACTTAAGATTTGCTTATAACTTACTAGAAGTATCTTACTATGCAACAGATGATAAACACATCACGATGGAAAAAGTAAAAAAAATTCATTCAAAACCAGTCTTCTTTCACGATAAAGGAGAGGATGGACATTATGATGTTTTAAGTGCTTTTCAAAAGTCCATTCGTGGAAGTGATGTGGATGCTGCCCTTCATTATTTAGCAAGGCTCATCATAGCAGGAGACTTAGATAGTATCTATCGCAGAATGAGTGTAATTGCTTATGAAGATATTGGACTTGCAAATCCTGGAATTGGACCAAAAGTAGAGGCTGCCATCTCTGCAGCAGAACGTATAGGACTTCCAGAAGCCCGGATTCCTCTTGGAACCATTGTTGCTGAGATGGCTTTATCCCCTAAATCCAATACGGCTCACATTGCCTTAGATAAAGCAATAGCCGATATCGAGTCTGGAAATACAGGAAATGTTCCTAATCATATTAAAACTTCTTCCCCTGATTATAAATATCCTCATGATTATCCAGCTTGTTTTGTAAAACAACAGTATTTACCAGATAAACTTAAAAATAAGAAATATTATGAACCAAAAAGTAGTGGTTATGAAGCAAGTATAAAACAAATATATGAAAAACTAGAAGCACTAAAAAAGAAGAATTAACTTCCTCTTATAATTCAATTAAAAATATATCGAAACCTAAAGTGGCATCTACCTGTCCACTTTTTATTTTATAATCTAACTCATGTAACTTATGAATCATCTCTTGTAATTCATGTTCCTGATACAAAGGTAAAAACTCCAAAGTTTTCTGAATCCGAAAAGGATGTTCTTTTAAATACTTCGCAATCTCATCTTTTCGCATTCCTCGTCTTTTAGCAAGTAACACTTGATAGATAAGTTTAATCTGACTCTCAATCAGTCCAATCATGGAATGAGGCTCAAAATGATACTCCTTTAATAATTCATAATATTCAAAAATATGTTTTTTATCACGAAGAGCTAGATATTTTACAAATTGGAAAGCAAGTTGATCCGTATCAGGTACTTTTTTTATAACGATATCATTCACATCAGCAGAAGTAATTTCTAAAGAATCCAATGTTGCCAATTTCAGTTTTTCACATTCATTCATAATTTTAGCAATATCATCTCCACAGTACTCCAAAATCATTTTGGAAACATCTGAAGAGATATGATATCCCTGTAAACACTCTTTCAATATAGAAGAAGGAGATAAAGAGCTAGAGATAATAAGAACCTGTTTCTTTATTTCCTTTACTATTTTTTTTCTCTCATCGCATTTAGAAACGCCCATGATAAATAATACGAAAGGATTAGGATTTTTTAAATACTTCAAAAGATGTTCTATTTCTTCCTCTAAAAATTTGATATCACTTGTCGTTAAAAATAGGGCATTGCGTATCACAACTACCTTACGAGGACTTAGAAAAGAATACGTATCTAAATCTTCTAACACTTGAGCGAGTGTATTCTCTTCTAAATCATAAAAGCGCACCTCTTCCTCTTGAAAACCGTTTTTTTGAATCAAGAAAGAAACTTCTTTTTGCAAGGTAGTAGAATCCACCCCTTCTATCAAATAACAATGACTATCCATTCATAATTTCCTTCTTAATCTCATCTAATAAAGAATCTAAATCTTCTACTGTCTTAGTCCCACCTTGAGCAAAAGTCATACTACCGCCTCCATTACCATTAGAAAATAAGGCAACTTTTTTCATAAGATGTCCAGCATGCACAGTACTATTACTACGACAAATATAGTTAACACTCTGATCTTCTTTTCTATTAGCGAAAAATACTAAAATATTCTCATACCGATTAGCAAGCTCATCAGCAATTGTTTTTAAAATATAATGATCCATATTCTCTACTTTCATAATCAAGCAAGAAAGAGACTCTAATGTTTCTACTCTTTTACAGTAAGTATCTAAATTAGCCAAAGTATGCTCTATCATTTGTTGCTGAAACTTCTTTTCTAATTCCCGGACTTCTCCTTGAATATAAGAAAGTTCATTGGCATTAAAAATAATATCTTGATAGGTGACAGGCGCTGAATTATCAAGTTGAACATCAAAGTCTAAATGAACACCATTCTGATTTGCTTTATCCAAGATTCCTCTTGCTTTCATTAATAACTGAATCATTTCATCGTTATAAGGTTTAATGACTTCAAACAAAGTATTTTCAATTCTTTTACCAGTAGTCGCTTCTATTCGATAAGTGTTGCTTCCTTTAGACTCATAAGAAAAAATAGCAAATTTCTTAATATCTTTTGTATTACTAACATGAGTTCCGCCACAAAGTTCAATGGATTTTCCCATTTTAACAACCCGAACCATCTCCCCATATTTTTCAGTAAATAAAGCCATTGCCCCTAGTTTTTTAGCCTTATCAATAGGCAAGATTTCACAAGATACAATAAGCTGTTTTGAAATAAGTTCATTTACCATCTTCTCTACTTCTAAAACTTTCTCATCCGTAAGCTTAGATGCATAGGTAAAATCAAATCGTAAACGTTCACTATCCACATAACTACCTGCTTGATGAACCTGTTCTCCTAATAAACTTCGAAGTGCATAATGAAGCAAATGAACACTAGAGTGATTGGCCTCAATCGCACGTCTCCTTTCTTTATCAACAACAATCTCACAATCATCCTTAAGTGTAATCACACCATCTAACAGTCTAATTTTATGAATATGTTGCCCATTAGGACCCTTAAAAACATCTAAAACACGTGCTTTAAAGTTCTTTCCAACAATCATACCAGTATCGCTTACTTGTCCTCCACTCTCCGCATAAAAACAAGTCCTCTTAAGTGCTATATAACCATCCCCATCTAATTTCTTCTCCATTTTTTCCTTAGAAAAAATACCAATAACATTACTTTTTACGCGATAAAGTCCATAAACAAAGCTAGATTCCTTAGTAAAATCTAATAAAACTTGCTTATTACTTGCCATAGAAGTCTTTGTCTTTGCATTCTTTAAAGAAAGTTCCCTTTGCATTAACATATATTGATCAAATTCATCTCTACTAACAGAAAAACCTTGTTCCATTAAATATTCTTCCGTAAGTTCAAAAGGAAATCCAAAAGTATCATATAACTTAAAGGCATCCTCTCCAGAAATAAAGTGATCATGAGAATTCTTCATTAACTCTTCTAGCCGTCTCTCCCCTGCTTCTAAGGTATTTAAAAATAATTTTTCTTCTTCTAAAATCAGTGCTTCCACAACACCTCTTTTTTCTTTCAAATAAGGATAAGCATCCCCCATCACATCAATCACAGAAGAGACTAAACGATATAAAAATGGTTCACTAAAACCTAACTTTTTGCCATAACGTACACTTCTTCTAAGAAGACGTCTAAGAACATAACCACGTCCAACATTCTCAAAAAAAGCTCCATCTGATAAAGCAAAAGTAATGGCTCTCATATGATCAGCAATCACTTTAAAAGCAGTTTGTCCTTCATAAAGAATCCCACTCATCTTTTCAATACGATCAATAATAGGACGTAATAAATCAGTCTCAAACGGAGTGTCTGCCTCCTGAAAGACAATACACCATCTCTCAAGTCCTGCCCCAGTATCAATATTTTTATGAGGAAGTTCATGATACTTACTTCTTGCTACATTTTTCTTGGAATTAAATTGAGAAAACACATTATTCCATATTTCAATATAACGTTCCTGTTCTTCATCCTTCTTAAATTTTTCAAAAGCATCATGAGAAGGATCATACTTTTCTCCTCTATCGAAAAAGATTTCACTATCCGGCCCACAAGGTCCTTCTCCAATTTCCCAAAAATTCTCATCAAGTCGCACAATATGCTCTTCACAAACTCCAAGAGAAAGCCATTTTGAATAAGTCTCCTGATCATCAGTATAAACAGTAATATATAACTTTTCTAAAGGAATAGCAAAATAATCCTTTGAAGTTAAAAGTTCAAAAGCAAATTCAATAGCTTCTTCTTTAAAATAATCTCCAATAGAAAAATTTCCCATCATTTCAAAAAACGTTAAATGCCGTTTCGTAACACCAACGTTTTCTATATCATTAGTACGAATACATTTTTGAATATTGGTAATACGTTTAGACTCAGGAATTTCACTACCATCAAAATACTTTTTTAAAGGTGCCACCCCAGCATTAATAAAAAGCAAGCTATCATCATTTACTGGTACCAAAGAAGCACTCTCTTCTATTTTATGATTTTTACTTTTAAAATAAGAAAGCCACATATTTCTAATTTCATTATGACTCATTTTTCTCATTTTTCATTTCCTCCCTTCTCTATATCTACTAAAATTTCTTCTAATCTCTCATAATACTCATCAATGGTTGCATTATTAAAAATAAAGTAATCTGCATAAGCAATAGGTCCACCCTTAGCCAAATTTTCAATTTCGGAAATATCGCGATATGAAATATCGGTAAGTCCAAATGGTCTTTCTTTTCTCTTTCCTACTCGCTCATATCGAAGTGCTTTATCCGCAATGATAGAAATAAGTTTCAAGTTAGGAAATTTTCCAATAAGATATTGATACTCATACCAAGAGTAAAGCCCATCTAAAACTACATCTGTACTCTGTAAAGACTTTCTAATATCATCTTCTAAAAATTTAGCATAGCATTCAGGCCCATAATCACGACGAAGCTTCTCTCTAAATTCTTTTTCACTTTTTCCATCAGGAGTACGAGCTACCCCAGCTTCTTCCATTAATTTATAGGTAATACCTCCAAAATAAAGTTTAGTCCATCCCTTATTTTCCAAATAATCAGTAGCAATACTTTTTCCGCTTCCACTCATGCCAACAATAGCAATTAACTTATTCATAATTTTTCTCTCCTTCTAAGACAATTTTTTCCGCTTCCATTTTTAATGTATGATCACCTTTATTAAAAACTACATAATCAAAATCTTGATATTCTTCCAAATCTCGTTCTGTAACATGTTCTTTTTCTGTATCCGTAAGGAAAGATAATCCATCTTTTCTTAACAGATGAATGGTAACCATAGAGGGATACTTATTTTTGAGTTTTATAATCTCTTCTTGCAGTCTACCATCCGTAATAATACCAACATCGAAGAATTGATCTAAAATATAAATATCATCATACAACCGATTTAAGAGAAAATCTGGCATATGCAACTCCTCTTTAATATACTCAATTCCCATATTTTGTAAAAAACTTCGTGGTTTGTCTTCTTCTTTTCCATTCCAGCCAAAATAATCATAAGCATAATGATAAAGTGGAGCGGTAATTTTAAGAAGACACACTCGTTTTTTTCTTTGTTCAAACTCCTGTTTCAACATTTCCGCAAAATAATTTTTTCCTGTTTTTGCATATCCTGCAATTAAATATAATTTCATATATCCTCCAACAATAAAAGACCAAACTATAGGAGGACAAAACTGCCCGGTACCATCCTATATTGGTCTTAATTCGATAACGGTTTTACCCGAATATACTCCAAAGTAGCTTTCCAAAAGTATTCCTATCTATTTCCACCAACCATAGACTCTCTATAAGGATCCTCCTTTTGTACTTTTCTTCTTCTACGTATTTTAGTTTTCTCTAATCATTTCCATGACGTTCATTTTCTCATCGATGTAAGTAAAGATGACTTTAAAACAAGCGATCACTGGAGTTGCTACAATCATACCTATAATACCAAAGAAATGCTCAAATAGCAATAGGCCAACAATAATTGTTACAGGATGTAACTGCATTGCTTTTCCCATAATAAGGGGTTGATAAAAGTTGTTTTCCAAAAGTTGAACCACGACAATAGAAATCAAAGTAAAAACACCAACTACAGGAGAAATCGTAAATCCAACTAAAACTGCCGGAGCCCCTCCAATATAAGGACCTAGATAAGGAATAATATCTGTAATTGCACAAAAAAGGGCAAATATCATAGGAGCCTTAAGTCCTGCTAGAGTAAGTCCAATACTTTGCGTAATAAAAACCAAAAACATCACAGCAAAAAGTCCCTGAATATAGCCTCGCAAAGAATGATTCAGTCTCTTCATTAACTCCTTAGCATCCTCATGATATTTTTTAGGAACAAAATCAAGAAGCCCCAACTTTACCTTTCCAAAGTCATATAACATATAAAAACCGATCATAATTCCAAGAATAAGAAACATTCCGCCACTCACTACTGCCTTCGCAATATTAATAATCATATCAGGAAGTTTCGTAGTAAGACCAAGACCAACATTTTCAATAGACTGAAACACCTGAGTTTTTACACTACTAAGATCAATCCCAGAATCTCCACTAATAGTAGCAAACAACTGATTAACCATTGACTTCAATTCTTTTAAAATCCCTGGTATCCCTGTTACAAACTCTTTTACTTGTTCTGTAAATGTTGGAAGTAGTAAGGTAAGTAGTAAAATAACACCCCCAAAAAAGAAAAGAAAAATAAAAATACAAGCAAGAATCCTAGGCATCTTCTTCTCCATCACCCCAACAATTGGATCAAATAACCAAGCGATTAAAAACCCGATAAAAACAGGAGAAATAATAATGAAAACTGCTTTAATAAACTCTAATATTTTCCATGTTTTAATCAAATAAGTTCCAAGAGCAATTAAAAGAATAATGGCAATAATAAG
>CAZWXX010000031.1:0-11530 GCA_964637865.1 uncultured Muribaculaceae bacterium
TCACTATTGATATTATTTTATTGCCCTTTGACTGATAACAGTATTGTAAAAATGAACTTGCTCATATTGAAATGATTTGTACTATGATTTATCAATTAACAAAAGATGCGACTATTTCTGAATTAAAAGAAGCAGGACTTACTGGAAATTATGCAGAACATGGAAAGGATGTCTATCCAAGTAATGCAGATGGTGTGCCATTTACTGTCAGTTACTTTGCATCCACTGGAGATCCTCTTGCCAATTTATCAGAAAATATGGCTGCAGAACAAAAGGCTAGAGCTGTTTATGAAAACTTAATAGATTTAACAACAGATCCTGATGTAATTGGACCACTTTTATGGTTAAGACAACGAGAGATTGTTCATTTTAATCGGTTTAAAGAATTATATGAATATTATGAGGAGCAAATGAACAAAGAAATTCAACCACGAAATGTAGAGGAGTAGTGATACTCTTCTTTTTTTATCAAACGGGTTTTATTTTCTTTGTCCTTGCTATTTGTAAAAAGTTATGTTACTATTAGTTAGTAGTATAGGAGGAAGAAGTATGAGTAGTAAATTAGGAGTAGTGAAAAAAATTGTTTTTTCTATTTTGATTTTTTTGTATTTTGCATTTGCTTTATCTATGACCATGTTGCTTTTAAATTATAATGATTATGGAGTTACTGAAATTGGTGGTACTTCCATGATTATTTTATCAGAAAAGGTAAGCTCTACTGAGTATAAGCAAGGAGATTTGGTTTTAGTAGAGTCAGCTGAACTTAAAGATCTTAAAGTTTCTGATACTGTATTTGCATATCGTGCTGATAGTAAAGGTAATGTTCATATCGATTTTGGTAAAGTAGGAGATATTTATAAAGAGGAAGATGCAATTTCTCTTGAGAATGGTAATACTTATTCTATGGAATTTGTAGCAGGAAAACCTTCTAAAGTTTATCATAATGCTGGTAAGTATTTATCTATTATTGAGTCTCAATGGGGATTTTTATTCATTATTTTAGTTCCTTGTTTCCTATTATTTATCTATCAAGTATATGCATTAATTGTAGAGATAAAATATGGTGGAGAAGAAGCATAGAAGAAAATGGGCCCTTGGGGCTTATTTTTTTTCATGTCTAAAATTGTTGAAAAAGAGTGCTAGATGTGATATTATTAAGAAGATAGAGGGTCTGAGATAGGGTGGCAGTTATGGTAAAAAGAGAAAAGCAAATTAGCGAAAAGATTATGAATATTATTTTGAATGTATTGATAGGGATTTTTGGGATTTTATTATTGATTACCATTTATAATAATATTCAGACAAAAATATTAAAAAATAGTTATTCTAGTTTTTTTGGATATTCTATGTTTGAAGTGCAGACAGGGAGTATGGCAGATGCTATTCATGCGGGGGACTTGATTCTTGTTAAATATCAAGATGCAATTAATTTGGGTGATATTATTACCTATTCTCATGATGGGGAATTTATTACTCATCGTGTGATTGAAGTTTATAAAGATACCTTTGTTACTAAAGGGGATTTTAATAATACAAAAGATGATCCTATTAGCAAAGATCAAGTAGTTGGAAAAGTAGTAAAGATTTTTCCACACTTTGGAATTTTTAGACGAACGTTATTTAATCCATTTGTGTTGTTAACTCTTATTATTACTTTATATTTAGCTATTTGTGTATTTAAAAGTAAAAATAAGTCTTTAGAAAGTGAAAATCAAGAAAGTAGGAAGGAAATAAGTGAAGTTATGGGAAGTATAGTTGAAAAAATTAAAGCAATCATCAAAGATAAAATTCAAAGAGAAAAGATAGAACCTTTTTCAGAAGAGATAGAAAGAGAAAAAGAGAGCGATATTATTCCTCCTTCTGAAAGTGTTTTGCCAAAAGAAGAAAAGATAGAAAATGTGAATTCTTCTTTGGAAGAGAATGTAGACACTATGCCTCAAAAAATAGACAATTCTTCTGATGATTTAGAAAAAACTATGTTTTTTAGAATGGTTTCTGTTGATCAAGATGAAATAGATCATATTTATTCTTCTACTACTTCTTCTGTTGCGAAATTAGTAGAGGAAGATACCACTTTTGATGCATCAGCAGTTTCTAAAAAAACGGAAGTGGAGAGTAAGAAAAAAAGTAAAAACAAAGAAGAAAAAGTAGAGACTGAATTAGAATTGTTACAAAAGAAAAAGAAAAAATTTAAAAATATATTGGAAAAAACAATGTTTATAAAAACAGAGGAAATTAGTGAAATTATCGAGATTTTAAATCAACATGAAAAAAGTAAAACGAATGAAGCAAGTATTAAAAAAACATTTTTAAAAGCTTATATAGATGGTAAATATTATAATTACTGTGGTGATATTAATGTTTCCTATAATGGCAAAAATATGATTTCTAGAATGAGTCTTGTTCTTTCACATATTGCAGACAGTATGATTGAAAATTATCACCAAAATGATACAAAATACGAAGAAAAAGTTAGAAAATATGAAAAATTATTTGTTTTAGTATTATCTTTAGAACAAGCATTTTTAGTAGAAGAGGCTCTTTCAGATAAACGCGTTAGTTATACTAATAAAATCGTTAAACAATTAGGAAATATTTATACAGATGCTATGTTAAAAAATATTGTTCAAGATATTATTAAGACACAGAAAAAATATAGTGATATGGTAGAGTATTCTTTTTCTAAGTTAGATACTAATATGTTTTTACTTAATTTAGATACTGCTATTTCTAAAACAAAAAAGATTTATGCTGTAGAGTTAGAACATAATATTACATTTAGTAAGGTTTATAGTGATTATATTGTAGATAAAACTTATAAAGAAGGGGTAGTTGCAGAAGATAAGATTTATGTACTTCTTACACTTTTATTAAGACAAATTACTAAGGATATGTTAGAGGCACATTATGATAAAAAATATCTTTTATATATTCCGGATAGTTTATATTTAAAAGAAAAAAAGTTATCACATCTTTTTAAATTATTTGATGATGAGTGTGCTAAAAATAGTATTTTGATTTTTATTAAGTATGATGAACTTAGTAAATATTCTAAGATAGTACGGATGTTTATTAAGGAAGGATATCATTTTGCTTTGGATCTTGAAGGAGTAGAAAAAATCAAGGTAAAAGATCGTGGGTTAGTTGAGTCTATGGATTATTTATTTATGAGTAGACGTAATAAAACAAAGGAGATTATTTTATCATCTTTATCAGAAAATAGTTCTAATAAGATGATTTATACAGATCTTTTAAGTAAAATAGGAGACATTTGGGGGGAGTAATATGAATACGTTTATTAGGTTTTTTTACGAGTTTTTTGCTATTTTTATAGAAGGATTAAAAACGATTATAGGGGGTATTTTTCAGGGGATTGGACAGATTTTTAATATTCCTGAGTATGCAAAGATTATTGGGAGTTATAAAGATAGTTTTAATGGTCCAGAAAAATTCTTTGTTTATGTTGCTATTGCTGTTTTGATTCTTGTTATTTTGTTGGTTTGTGTATTAATTGGACTTTATATTAAAAAACTTTTAAGACATGCGACTAATCGAATGAGTCGAGAAGAGCTTTTGAATGAAATTGGTAATTTAAATGATCAAGTACGCAAGCTTATGAAAGAAAAAGACGAGCTTATGGCTATGAAAGTCTCTCAACTTGGTGTAAATCCAGAGGAAGAGAAGAGTGAAGAAGAAGCAGGAGAAGAAGAGGTTGAAGAAGATCCTGCACAGGCGGGTATTCGGTTTCCAAAACTTGTTCAGATTGATGAAGAATATGCAAATTATAGTGTACGTAAATATGATAATAATATGTCACTTGAGGAATTGATAGATGCTTTCCGTTGTTATGCGGCTAGCCAATTACACCTTTATTATAATTATGATATTTTAAGACCTTTTTTTGCAGGACTTGCTTGTGGTAAATTAATTATTTTACAAGGTATTTCTGGTACTGGTAAAACATCGCTTGCTTATGCTTGGGGGAAATTTGTTGGGACAGATTCTTGTGTTTCCTCAGTAGAACCTTCTTGGCGTGATAAATCTGATTTTTTAGGATATTTTAATGAGTTTACTAAAAAGTTTAATGAAACAAAAGCTTTAGGTGAGATTTATGAATCGAATTATGATGATGATGTTCATACTATCATTTTAGATGAGATGAATCTGGCTCGTGTGGAATATTATTTTGCGGATTTACTTTCTATTTTGGAAATGCCTAGTAGAGATGAATGGTTAGTAGATTTAGTCGCTAGTGTATGGCCAAAAGATCCTAGGCTTCTTGAAAAGGGAAAGTTAAGATTACCAGGTAATTTATGGTATATTGGTACCATTAATAATGATGACTCTACTTTTATGGTTACAGATAAAGTGTATGACCGTGCTATGCCTATTGATATTAATACGAAAGTAGAACCATTTAAATGTCGTGAACAGGAAGAGGTTTCGATTAATTCTAGTTATTTAGAATCTTTGTTTCGTGAGGCGGAAGAAAAATATCCACTTACAGAAGAGGGACTTCGTCAAGTTACTGAAATTGATGATTATGTTATTGCTCACTTTCGAATTGCCTTTGGTAATCGTATTATGAAACAATTGCATACGTTTGCACCAATTTACGTTGCCTGTGGTGGAAAAGAAATCGAAGCGATTGATTATTTTGTTGCTAAAAAAATATTACGTAAATTTGATCAACTTAGTGTGGCACTTATTCGTGATGAGATTGATCCTTTTATTAGCTTTTTAAATAAAAATTATGGTAAAGGTGTAATGAAAGAGTGTATTACTTATCTAGAACAAGTGAAGAAAAGTATATAGTTAGGAGATTATTAGATGGCAAGTATACAAAAGTTAAAATTAGAACAAGAGACGAAGGATAAGGGAGAAGAATTTTTAGAAAAAGTAGATTCTAATATGTCTTATCAATCCAATTATATGGCTGATATACTTGCCTTTGATTGGGTTTTAAAAATAGAAGAAGCTTGTCCCTATATTGATCTTATTATCAGAATTCCTAAAAATACATTGATTCAAGAAGAAAATATTATGCTTATTGAAAAATCTAAAAGAATTAATGTTTCTAGTATTAAAGATTTAGCAAAACATACAGAGTATATTAATAAATATGATAAAGTTACTTCTTCTGTGGAACCTTCTAAAATCTTAGATATTCGTAATGAAGAGACTTATAATATTTATGAGAATCGATTTCTTTATACACTGGTGGATAATCTAGATCGATTTGTGAGAAAGTATGAAAAATTATTAAAAGATTTTGCTCTTTCCAATGACAAATTACTAGAATATGTTGGAAATACTAGTACTAAATATGAAAAAGTAAATATTCAGTTTAAGCTTACTTCTTCTTCTATTCCTTCTAAAGAATTAGATAAGAAAGTAAAAGAAGAAATAGAAAATGTTAAGAAAAGATTAAAAAGAATTAAAGAATATATTAGTAGTTGGCAAAGAAGTGAAATGATTAAAACTTTAAGTAGTCAACATGTTAAAATGATTGAACCACCTATTAAAAAGACAAATATTATTCTGAAAAATCCTAATTTTAAAATAGCTACACAGTTATGGGAATATATTTTAAAGTATGATTATGAAGAAAAGGAAAATAAAAAAGATAATTTTAATAAAGAAGATGATGATATTCTACTTGAGTTTTTAAATCATTCTTTTCTTACTTCTTATTTTGTTTCTGATTCTACCCATCCTTTTAAAAGGGAAGAGAAGAAGAAAATGGCAAATGCTTCTATCTTTTTACTAAAGGAGCAAGTAATACTTACACTACGACTTCTTAGTAATGTTGGATTTGATTTGACAGAAGAAGAACTTTTGAAGCTTATTGCAAAAGAGATGAAAAATGATAAGAATGGAAGACTTGTAGGAGCAGGAGATGTTAGAAAAAAGTTTCAAAAGGAACTAGAGGAATATTTAGAAAGGACACAAGATTATTTGTAAGTTGGAAATGGTATGAAAAAATTAAATGATAAATGGAAAAAAATTATAAAAAGGGTTTTAGATATTGTTATTGCTATTTTTGTTGTTTTGTTTTTAGTTGTTGTCTGTTTACAACGATTTAGTGGTAATAAAATTTCTTTTTTTGATTATCGGCTTTTTGTAGTAGCATCTGGTAGTATGGAACCTAAATATAAAATAGGAGATGTACTTATTTCTAAAGAAGTAAAGCCGTCTGATATTAAGGTAAAAGATACAATTAGTTACTTAGGTAGAAAGGGGGATTTACAAGATAAAATTATTACTCACCAAGTAGTTTCTATTGATAAAGATGCAGATGGAAAGTATTTATTTCATACAAAAGGATTATCTAATGTAATTGAGGATCCTATTGTATATGAAGATCAAGTATTTGGGGTTGTTAAACATAAAATGATTTTGCTTTCTTTTGTTTATAAAGTGGTGGGTAAACCATTTGGAATGTTTATTTTTGTTATTTTACCAATATTTTATATCATTGGTTCTGAAATTGTTGGGGTTATGTTGGAGAAAGAGGAAAAAAGAAGAAATAGAGAATAATATAAGGATGTGAATAGAATGAAAAGAAAATATAGAGCATATTTTAAACTGAATTTAATGTCAATTTTCTTTTTGGCAGTTTCTTTTCTTTCTATTACATTAGCGTGGTTTGCTTATAGTGGAATTGCAAAAACTGAGACAGATATTAAAGTAAAATCATGGTATATTGAGTTTTCTAAGAATAAAGAGAAAGTTTCTAATGATATTGTTATTTCTTTAGCAGATATCTATCCTGGGATGGATGTTTTAAAGGAAGCGATTGATATTAAGAATTTAGGAGATTCTGATGCTCAAGTAAGTTATACGATTAGTTCTGTTCGGATCTTTGATCATGAGATTGATCTTTCTAGTATTAATGCAGGTAAATTAGAAGATGATATGGCTCATGAATATCCATTTCATATTAATATTAATTTAAGTAAAAAGTATGTAAGAGCAAAAGATGATTTTAGTCAGTTAAACGTTTCTGTTACATGGCCACTTGATTCTGAACAAGATGGAGTGGATAGTCAGTGGGGAACAGAAGCATTTAACTTTCAAAAAAAAGAAGAAGAAAAATTAGCGAGGGACTCTAATTATCAAATAAGATCTTCTGTTAAAATTGTTTTAACATTAAAAGCAGAACAATATATTACAAGTAATGATTCTATTGATATGAATTATAATTTAGGTGATACTGTTTTATATGATGTTAAAAATAATAAGAAATGTGATAGTGTATCTGATAGTTGTATGAAAACTAGAATTATAGATGTGGATAGTAAAGTAGGAGAGGATTCTGTTCATTTACTTCCTGATTTATATAAAAGTTATCAAGGAGGAGAACATTCTAGTTATGATGCTATTTTAAATAGTGAAGTGAGTGGATGGAATGTTTCTACTAGAGCATTGGAAGCTAAGGACTTAGTTAAAATTATTTCTACTGATATTTTAAATTCTTATTTTGTGCGTGATCAATTTTCTGATCGTATTGTTGGAAATATGCGGTATTCTAATCGAGCGGAATTAGAAATTGCTAAGGCAAAAGAGAAGAGTGGTTCTTATCGTTTCTTAAATACTAGTTTTCCATATCTTGCTACTAATAAATGTTATTGGATTAAAGATTCTTATGATAGTGAGTATGCTTTCGCTCTTACTAAAATAGATGATACACATTCTAAAATATATAAAGAAAGTATAGGGAAAAGTTGTAGTGTAGTGCCAGTGATTATTGTATCTAAAGCTAATTTATATTCTTAAGTTAAAGAGAGGAGGTTCTCTTTTTCTTTTCTTTAAAATTCGACATAGTTTTCTTTCTACATTCGATAAAATGAGGGTCATAAAGGTAATAACTTTATGACATTATGATTCACATACTTTGATTCAATACTTCTTTTATATGAATGACTATTTTTTTGACTATAATTATAAATAAGTCAAATTTTGTAGGAAATATAGCAATTCTATTTTCTTCTGACAAGTATGTGACTATAAATAATAGAAATATTTCTATATAATTAACAATTTGTTTCGAAAAATCTCTCTTTTCAATTGCTATTTAGACAAAATTATTGTATATTTAGTGTAGTAAATAATAGAAAAGATAGGGCCATAAAGTATCATCCTTTATGATGAAACAAAAGAGATAGAAAGAGTGAATAAATATGAAAAAAAGAATGAGACAAATAAAGAAATATTGGGATAATTCTACAGATAAAAAACAAGTAGGAATTGTTTTATCTATTGTTATTATTCTAGTTTTAGTTATACTCATTCCACTTTCTCTTGCTGCCTTAGAACCTACTAAAAGTGTAATTATTACATCTAGAAATACTAGTTATGAAAATAAAGAGGCAGGGTCATGGCAAATTAAAAAGAGTGGAAAATGGAGTGAACCAGGATATGCTGAGATTAGTTTTGATGTCAGTACTGTTAGAAAGACGAAGTATCAGTATACTGATATTATCTTGGTACTTGATACTTCTGGATCTATGGAAGGGGAAAAGATTACAAGACTCAAGGAAGATACAAATGAACTATTAGACACTCTTTTAGAAAATAAAGAGAATAAAGCAGCAGTGATTCAGTTTGATACGAACTCTAGTATCATCACAGGACTCACAAGTGATAAAGAGACCTTAACGAATGCAGTTAACAGTCTAACACCAAATGATACGACTAATTATTATAAAGCGTTTTTAAATGTAGAAGAAATATTAAAAGAATATAAGCAAGAAAAAGATCGAAAGTGTATTGTTTTATTCTTAACGGATGGATACCCAAATGAAGGAATGCCGAATGAAAAAGTACAGTATAGAATCTTAAAATCATTATATCCATTTATTACCATTAATGGGATTCAGTATGAAATGGGAGAAGAGATTAAAGATGAAATTAAGAGTGTAAGTGACTTTCAATATGTAGCAGATAGAGATAATCTAGATAATGCTTTAGTGAAGGCATCCATCGCTCCTGTGATTTATGATAATTTTGAGATTACTGATTTTGTAGAAAGTGAGTATTTTACAATAGAAAAACAATCTGATATTGAGGTTAGTGATGGGAAAGTTACCCTGGATAAAGAAAAACAAATGATAAACTGGAAGATAGATCAGTTCAAGTCAGGACAAGAAGCAAAGATGAAAATTAGAGCCAAACTAAAACCAGAATATTTTAGTCAAGGTGGAATTTATCCAACGAATAAGAAAGAAATTATCAAAAGCAAGATCGATGATCAAGAAGAAAACATTGACAGTACCAAAACACCAGTTCTCGCTGATAACTATAAAGTCATCTATGATGGAAATGCTCCAGAAGACTGTAGAGTAAGTGGAGTACCAAGAGAGGAAAATAAGAGTGTCTTTGAACTAGTAAACATTAGTGAAGAAGTTCCAGTATGTGAAGGATATCAATTTAAAGGCTGGGTTATTGCTAGTAAAAATGTGAAGAGAATGGATCATGAGAGATTCTATATGCCAGAAGATGATGTAGTGCTAAAAGCAACTTGGGGAAAAGTTAGTATTAAGAAGTCTATGACAGGAGAAGTATATACTGTACAGACATTTTATAAGATGATGCAAAATGATGCAGTACCAGATGATATTAAGAGTGAGTTTGTGTCATCTACTTCAGGAATTAATTTTAAAAACGCTCCCTCTGATACCAATGGAAAAGGAGTATATATCCATGCCCCAACCAAGAATGAAGAGTTTCCAGTTCTTTATTACAGAGGTGCAGTAGAGAATAACAATGTCAAGTTTGGAGGATTCTGTTGGAAGATTGTTAGAACGACAGAAACTGGTGGTGTGAAGATGATCTATAATGGAACACCAGATGATGCAGGAGGATGTACGAATACAACAGGGAATGCTACCCAAATAGGAACAAGTGTATTTAATTCTAGTTATAATTCCACCTCTCCTGCTGATGTAGGATATATGTATGGAACACGTTATACTTATGATTTAAGATCTATTCCAAGTTGGTATTCACATATTGGAAGAAGTACTAGTCGAAATAATATTTTATCTCAAACTTCTATGTCTTCTTCTACGAAATATTATTATGGAGATAGTATCAGATGGGATGAGGGAACAGGGACTTATATACTTGAAAATAGTGATGGAAGTGAAGTCATTGCCACAGAGTGGTCAGAGGTTAAGAATTATGTCAAAGGAAAATATACCTGTTTATGGAATGGAACTTCTTGTAGTAGTGTTTCTTATATAGCAGATGCTAGTGGTTCTTATCTTTATACATTAACACTTAAGAATAATGAGACTTTAGAAAATGTAGATAAAACATGGAATTATGGAAAAGAAGTAGTTTATGAGAATGGAGTTTATACGATTCAAAATCCAAGTACTTTTAAAAGTAGTGAATGGTATTCTAAAGGTAGTTCGGTAACGAGAAGTTATATGTGTCTAGATGGAGGAGTTAGTTGTAGTAATATTCAGTATGTTGATTCATCTAGCGATTCTTATACTTATTATGTAGAAATGAGTAATGGAGAAACTTATGAGAGTCTGTTACAAGAAGGAAAGAATAAGAAATGGATCTATGGAAATGATGTCGAACGGGATGGAAGTAAGTATATCTTAAAAGATACTTATGAGAGTAGTCCCCTAGACTGGAGTAGTGATTATAAAACCATTGCAACGAAATATCATTATAGTTGTTTTAGTACTGAAAATAATTGTACACAGGTAGGATATATTCATTACTTTAGTAATAGTTCATCTATTTATCACTTAAAGTTAAGTGGAGGAAAAAATATAGAAGATGCGAAGAGTGAAATGTTTACAAATACGAATGATTCTAAAATTAAACAGACGATAGATACATGGTATCAAGCGAATATGGTAGATTATACTGACAGGCTAGAAGACACTATTTGGTGTAATGATCGGAGTATTTATAATGGACCATTAAAGAGTAAAGATGAAGATTCTAGTACAAATGATTATACAAAATTTGGAGCACGTGGAAGAAATCTAGAATTATATCAACCAAGTTTGAAATGTAGTAATAAAAGAGATCAGTTCACAGTAAGTGAAGAAAATGGAAATGGAGCATTAACATATCCAGTAGCACTGTTAACAGCGGATGAATTAACATTAGCAGGACATGGATGGAATCAATATAGTAGTTCAAGTTATTTATATACGAATAAGTGGTGGTGGGCTTTGTCGCCGTCTAACTTCTACGATGACTACGCTAACGGCTTCTACGTCAGCTCTAGTGGCGACCTGAACGACACCTACGTCAGCAGCGCGAACGGCGTTCGGCCCGCGGTTTCACTTGCTCCTGGGACAATCGTAGGTGGTGGGGACGGCAGTATGAATGATCCATTCACAGTTGATTTGGAGCAATAAAAATTGTCCCACACCTATGACCTTTCTATCGCCCACGAAAACCCTTTCGTGGGCACCAAAAATAATTATGGGTTAAACTATGCTCACTGACTGACAGTTTTTAGTAAAGCAATATATATATCAACGGTTTTAAAGGC
>CAZWXX010000032.1:0-5455 GCA_964637865.1 uncultured Muribaculaceae bacterium
ACATTACCAAGTAATTTACCAAATATTTCAAATCCAAATAGTTTAAAACCAGTAACAGCAGTAGTAGCATCCTCGAAAATATTCAAATTAAAGGCACCAGTCCAAGAAATAAAGCCTAAAATCATAATAATTAAAATCAAATCTAAAATAATAACTAAAGGCCAAATACTTTTTTTCTTACCTTTAACTGCAACTGGAATATAACCATTCTCAACTTCTGCATTTTTCTTAGCACCTTTTATTTTATTCTTTTCTGCATAACGAATAGTATTAAAAATCAAAAGTACAAGCCCAATCACTAAAATAATAATCTTAGTAACAAGTTCAGATGTAAGTTTTACCCCAAGTACCTGTGTTAAAATACTAACAGTACTAGCAGAAAATGTACAACCAGCAATTCCTATCATAGTAGAACCAACAGTTGTTAAAGCTGCTACAACTTTATCATATCCCATTAACAATACTAAAGAAAACACGAATGGGAAAAATACAATAATTGCAAATTGTAAACCACATACTGAAGTTAAAACGGCAAATAATACCATAATAACAGCAAGCACAATTCTTTCTTTCCCTTTAAATTTCTTTACAAGTGTATCTAACAATGTTCTATAAGCAGGTGTGCGATATAAAACACCATAGAATCCACCAACTACTAGTACAAATATAGCCATAAAGCCAAAATAAGATACTGCAGTAATTGGATATGAGAATAAATCAAATAATCCCATTTGAACGCGTCCTTGTGATACATAGCTACTCTGGAAATATGCAGCAGGTAAAATCCAACTAAGTAGCATAAATACCAACATTGTAATTAGAACGACTTTTACTGTATTATGCTTTTTCATCATAATTCCCTCCCACTATCATTATACTGATTAATGAAATATTTTACAAGTGTTACACCTGTATTTTTTTATGAAAATTAAATGAAAAAAAGGAAGATTTATCCTTTAAAATCATCCTTAGGTCTCATTAATGGAAATAAAATAACATCTTTAATATTCAAAGAATTAGTAAGAAGTTGAACAAGGCGATCAATTCCCATACCCCATCCACTAATTGGTGGCATACCATATTCCATTGCTTCAATATAATCATAATCCATTGGCATAGCTTCCTCATCGCCTAAATCTTTAAGACTTGCCTGCTCTAAAAGTCTTCTCTCTTGTTCTTCTGGATCTACAAGTTCTGAATAAGCATTAATAATTTCCGCTCCATTAATAACAAGTTGAAAGCGATCTGTAATATTTGGATTATCATCATTAGCACGAGCAAGAGGAGAAAGCTCAATTGGATGTTCTGTTAAAAATATTGGATTAACGATATGAACTCTGGCAACTTTTTTATATAGTTGATCAACCAAATTACCATATCCTAAATCTTCAATTGGAGTCTCGCTATCAATTTCAATATTATCTTCATGAATTTTCTCAAGTAATTTTTCTTTAGTGTCATAAATAGCAATATCAATATCAGAATATTTTAAAATCAAATCTCTGAAACTAATACTTTCCCATTCTCCACTCAAATCTACTTCCTTATCACCAATCTGAATCACTAAAGTTCCAAACATATTCATAATTATAGTTTGAAGCATTTCACGAAGAAACTTCATATTATCTTTATAATTTAAATAAGCTCCATAACCTTCTATCATAGTAAAATCTTGCAAATGAGTAGCATCTATTCCTTCATTTCTAAAACATCTAGCAATTTCAAATACTTTCGTAAATCCACCTACAATAGCACGCTTTAAATAAGTTTCAGGAGCAATTCTTAAATAAAGATTAATATCAAGTGCATTATGATGAGTAATAAATGGTTTAGCAGTAGCACCACTAGCTTGATTATTTAAAATAGGTGTTTCAATTTCAATATATCCAAAACGATCAAGATAGGAACGAATTTCACGAATAAAACGACTACGAAATAAAAACTTTTTCTTTGTACTATCATTAGAAATCAAATCTAAATATCTTTGACGATATAACATTTCAACATCCGTCGCACCATGAAATTTCTCAGGAAGTGGTTTTAATGCTTTTCCTAAAAATTCAATTTTTTGAGCGCGAATTGTTTTTTCTCCAGTATGAGTAGTAAAAGTCTCCCCCTCTACACCAATAAAGTCCCCAATATCATAGTTTGCTTTAAACTGAGCATAAGCTTCTTCCCCAATCATATCTACTTTAACAGAAACCTGAATTTTACCATAAATATCAGAAATAGTAAGAAAACTCATCTTTCCCATCTTTCTCATCAAAATAATTCTACCAGCAACTCGTACACCACTAGTCTCATCTGGCAGTTCTCTCACATCTACTATTTCATAATTAGTTTCAAATCTCTCTGGATAAGGATTTTCTATATTAGCCAACTTCTCTCTTCTTACTAATTCTTGTTCATTTAACTCTCGCATACTTCTAACTCCTTTTCTTTAACTTCATTTCTGATAACCTCAGTATGAGCAATAAAATCATGAATACCACGTCCATCTCTACGATAACCTACCATAATAGCACTTATAATCATTAAAACATATTGAATTGCCATAAAAATAGTAACACTACCAGTATAAAGATTTTTAGAACCAAAAATAGTAAACAATAAAATAATAATATTTACTAAAATGGAATTAATGAAAAACGCTCGAAACAAAAGCTGATTTAATGTTAAATCTTCATCTTCTTTAGAAACAACTCTTATTTTCATAACCTGTTTTCCAAATGTCTTTCCTTTATTATAAAACTGAAAAACAACATAGTATAAAATATAAATAATAATTGTAATAATAGTACCTAACCCACTTTGTTTTGCAATCTCATAACTAATATCCATACTTTGATTCATATAAGTATAAATATCAATTTCCTGAGATAAATACTGATTAGCAATAGTAGTATTTTGATTTGTTAATTGTTCTAAAGACTCACTATCCGTAAATGGAAAAATAACAAATGATGAAATAAATGCTACTAAAATAACATCGATAAAAAAGGCCACTACTCTCTGAATAAATAATGCTTTTTCATATTCTTTCTTTTGACTTGTCGTCTTTGTCATTGAAAATCTCCTTTCTATAACTTTGTAATACTAAAATTATATCACGAATTGCAGTGCATTGATATATTTTATTTTTGATATCACTTGCTCCTTTTAATCCTTTTAAATACCAACCAACATGATTTCGAATTTCTAAACAAGCAAGTCTCTCATTTTTAAATTCTGCTAAATAGGAAAGATGTTGCAAACACATATCTATTTTATCAATTGTCGTAGGAAAAATTTCTTCTTCACTACCATCCAAATTAGAAGCAATATTTTTCAAAAGCCAAGGATTACCAAGCGAAGCACGTCCAATCATAACAGCATCACACGAAGTATCAGAAAGCATTCTCTTAGCATCCTCTACTGATTTAATATCCCCATTTCCAATAACAGGAATCGAAACTGCTTCTTTGACTTTTTTTATAATACTCCAATCTGCATTTCCACTATACCCTTGCATCCTAGTTCTCGGATGTACACAAATAGCACTAGCACCAGCTTTCTCACAAACTTGAGCAATTTCTACTGCATTAATACAACTATGATCCCAACCACTTCTAATTTTAACAGTAACAGGAACACAAACTGCATTTACAACAGCCCGAACAATCAAACCAATTTTCTCAGGATTCTTTAAAAGTGCCGCTCCTGCCTGTGCACGTTGTGCAACTTTAGGAACAGGACATCCCATATTAATATCAATAATATCTGGATGCATTGTTTTTTCAATATATTTAGCAGATTCTACAAAAGACTCTAAATCACTTCCAAAAATTTGTTGTGTAATAGGTCTTTCTTCATCCGTCATATAAAGCATATCAAGTGTCTTCTTATTTTGATAAACAATAGCCTTATCACTAACCATCTCTGCATAAACTAAACCACAACCATATTCTTTTGCAATTCGTCTAAAAGCAGAATTAGAAATACCGGCCATCGGGGCTAAAACTACTTGATTAGAAATTTCTACATTACCAATTTTCCATTTCACCTCTATCACACTCCAAAGAATATAGAATATAAAACAAACTTATTATACTAAAAAAGTAAAGTGAATACAAGAAAACATGAAACCTCATTTCCTAAGAAATGAGGTATAAATTTTATAACTACAACCTATGAAACAATAATCTAGAATTCTCTTTTTCTTCTTATTTGATGAACTAAAAGAATACTAAGTCCAATCAAAACAAAACCTAAAATAGTAATATACATATTTATATTGTTATCTTCTGAAGAGCTATGAACATTCTTTTTAGTATTTGAAACTCCATCAGAATCCTTAGATTCTTCTCTATCTTGTTTATAAGATAAAATATATTTTCCAAGCCCTGTAGTTTCAACTTCAATTTTATGATTTCCAATATCTTTATAATCAAGTTCTATTAACTTACCATCATCAGTAAACTTATAAAGAACTAAATCTTCAATAGATAAAACATCAATTGTCATAATAATAGAAGTATTTTCAAAATAAACTTTAGAATCATCTTCTGTCTCAAAGTATACATCAAAACTTTGATATCCTTTGCTAAGTTTCTTTTTAATAGCATCAGGTAATTTTAATAGTTTATAACCTAAAGAACCATTCTTATAAATCTCAGCAGTTGGAATTTTAACACTTATAATTCCTGTTTTATACGTATTATAAGTTTTTTCTTCTTGTTTTTGAGAAGTAATATCATTATTTAGAAGATTAGAATTAGAATTAGAATCAACTGTAATCGTAGGATTGGTAATAACAGATGGTACATTAGAAATAATTGGTTTTTCATCAGATGGTACATTAGGAACATTTGGTTTTTCATCAGATGGTACATCAGGAATAATTACTTCACCTGGTTTGGATGGTCGATTAGGCTCTTCCATCTCTCCTGGACCAGATGGAGTATTAGGATTATTATGATCTGGAGTCTTTTTAATCCAACTAACACGTGCTACAGCACTACCTTTATTACCTGCTTCATCCACATATTCAAATGTAAACTCTCCATTTTTTGTAAATGTATAAGTATTTTTACCATCATTATTCGTAATTCTTACATTTTTCTTATTAAATTGAATTTTTGCCACTACATCTTGATTCGTTACCCACATAATATTATAAGTAATACTAGCTTTTGGCACTTCTTTATCAATCCAATTAACACGTGCCAAAGCTTTTCCCTTATGACCATTACTGTCAATAAATTCAAATGTGAATTCCCCATTTTTTGTAAATGTATAAGTATTTTTACCATTATTATTCGTAATTTTTGCATTTTCTTTATTAAAATGAAGTGTAGCTATAACATTTTGATTTGTCAACGTTGAAATATCATAACTAACACGGAAAGTAAATTTTTCTTTTTCAATCCAATTAACTTTCGCTAAAGCACTACCCTTATTTCCAGCTTCATCTACA
>CAZWXX010000032.1:5555-8245 GCA_964637865.1 uncultured Muribaculaceae bacterium
TCACTCAAATGAATGGTTGCAATAACATCTTGATTGGTTAACTTAGTAGTATTATAAGAAACAATCGCAGTTGGTGCTTCTTTATCAATCCAATTAACTTTCGCTAAAGCACTACCTTTATTTCCAACTTCATCTACATATTCAAAGGTAAACTCCCCATTTTCGGTAAATAGATAAGTGTCAGAACCATTATTATTAAGAATTTGAACATTTTCCTTATTAAATTCTATTTTTGCTACTACATTTTGATTGGTTGTTTGCACTATGCTATAAGTAACTCTAGAAGCAAGTTCTTCTTTACTAATCCAGTCAACACGTGCAACTACACTACCTTTATTTCCCACTTGATCTATAAACTCAAATGTAAATTCTCCATTCTCGGTAAATGTATAAGTATCTTTACCACCATTATTAGTAATCTTTACATTCTTTTTATTAAATTGAACTGTTGCTACAACATTTTTATTAGTTAATTTATTAATATCATAACGAATAGTAGCCTTTGGTATTTCTTTATCAATCCAATCAACACGTGCAACAAATGATCCTATATTTCCAGCTTCATCTGCATATTCAAATGTAAATGTTCCATTTTTCGTAAATGTATAAGTATTAGAACCATTATTGTTTGTAATTCTTGCATTCTTTTTATTTAACTTAATTGTTGCTATTACATCTTTATTAGTTAATTCACCAATATTATAAGAAACTGTTGCTTTCACTGGTTCTTTATCAATCCAATTAACTTTTGTAGACATTTTACCTCTATTTCCAGCCTCATCTACAAACTCAAATGTAAATTCTCCATTTTTTGTAAATGTATAGGTATTCTTACCTTCATTATTAATGATTTTAACATTCGATTTATCAAATCGAATTGTTGCTACCACATCTTGATTCGTTACATTAGCAATGCTATAAATAACTGTTGCTTTTGGCGCTACACGATCAATCCAATTAACCCGTGCAGTTGCTGTTCCCTTATTTCCAGCTTCATCCACATATTCAAATGTGAATTCACCATTATCTTTAAAGGTATAAGTATCTTTACCATGATTATTGATAATTTCTACATTTCTCTCTGAAAATTGAATAGTCGCTACCACATCTTGATTCGTTAATTTAGTTGTACTATAAGAAATAGTAGCAAACACACCATCTTTCTGAATCCAGTCAACAATAGCTATTGCTGTTCCTTTATTTCCTGCCTTATCAATAAATTCAAATGTAAACTCTCCATTTTCGGTAAATGTATAAGTATTAGAACCATTATTATTTGTAATTATAATATCTTCACTAGCATCAGTTAAAGTAACAATTACATCTTGATTGGTTAATTCAGTTGTACTATATACCACCTTAGCTAGTGGAACTACTTTATCAATATTTTCAACAATGGCAACTGCTGTCCCTTTGTTTCCTACCTTATCCACAAACTCAAATGTAAATTCTCCATTTTCGGTAAATGTATAAGTATTAAAACCATTATTATTAGTAACTGTAATATCCTCACTAACATCTGTCAATGTAGCAACTACATCTTGATTGGTTAATTCAGTTGTACTATAAATTACTGTAGCACTTGGTGCCTCTTTATCAATATTACTTACAATTGCTGTAATTTTATTAACATTTCCAGCTTTGTCTTGAAATTCAAATGTAAATTCTCCATTTTCTGTAAATACATAGATATTAGAACCATTGTTATTCGTAATTGTAATATCTTCACTAGCATCAGTTAAAGTAACAACTACATCTTTATTAGTTAACTCTGTTGTGCCATAAACTACTTTTGCTGTTGGAGTAATTTTATCAATATTAGACACAACTGCCTTTGCACTACCTTTATTACCGTCTTCATCTACAAATTCAAATGTAAACTCTCCATTTTCTGTAAATGTATAAGTATCTCTACCATTATTATTCGTAACCGTAATATTGGTACTTGCATTAACAAGACTAGCAACTACATTTTTATTAGTTAAATTTGTTGTACTATATTTAATCTCTGCAGTTGGAATCACTCCTGGAGTTTTTGTCTTATCTTCATATAGATTAATCATAGAAGCAGAAGCAAAAACATTATCGTGAGATTCTATTACTAGTTTTACATATTGTCCATAAACAGATTCACTAAATCCAATATGTTTTAATGTATCATCTTGAGCAACATCCTGTATAGTTGCTACTTCCTTCCAGTTTTCACCATCTTCACTAACATATACTTTTCCAGTTTTCATAAACCCATAAGGTTCTTTTTCCTCATTCATATGTAAATAATCTAAACCTGAAATATAACGAGGACTATCTAATTTAATAGCAATATAGGCTTCTGTATTAGCAATAGAAGTTCTAAAATCTGTATGCCATTCCGTATTTGGATTACCATCAATTGCATTAGGTGCATAATATGGTCTCTTAGCATCTTGTGATTGTGTAGAAAAGGCATGAATACTTAAATGATTAATAGAAATATATCTTTTATTCTTTGGCTGATTATCTTCTGTAAATCGATATTCAATAGCATCACTTGCTATAGTAATTCCTGTGGCACGTCTTCTAACCAGTAAAGTATTATTTCCTTTTACATTAGGCTCACAATCTTTATAAGATGTCCAAGTATCATCCCCAGCTAGTTTCCATTCAAGACTTTCTTGATCAGGTTGTGCAATTGGTCTATTTTCTAAGTC
>CAZWXX010000032.1:8345-11457 GCA_964637865.1 uncultured Muribaculaceae bacterium
ATTTGTATAAGTTAAATTCTTCTTCTGTGAAAGTACCATCCAGTTTTCTCCATCCATACTTCCATAGATCGTTCCATCATATATCTTTCCGTTTCCACCACCAGCTGGAACAAACTCTACTGCTGATATATGATATGGTTGGTCTAATTTAACGGTAAGATAACGTTCTGTATCACTACCATTCCAAGCAGAATGCCATCTAGTATTATAGTTAGCATCAATCGCATTCGTTGCACTTCCTTGTTGATTAGCCGCTTCTGTTGAGAACGCTTCTACTGCTAAATGAGAAATTGGAATATATTTTCTTTTCTGGTCAACATCATCTTTTGTAAAAGTATAAGTACTACTTGTGGTAGACGCAAGATAAGTTCCTGTAGCACCCATTCTAACAATAATCTCCTTATCTCCTGTTAATTCTGGCTGTTTACTTCCGTATCTTGTCCATTGATCTTTTTCATTATACTTCCATTCTAGAGAAGGAGTTGCCCCAAGTAATTTGTTTTCTAAGTCACTTGCAAACATAGTAGCAGGTAGGCCTAGAGATTCATTAATATCTATTTTATATAAGTTCTCTTCGTTATAATTTACTCCAACGATATGAATATAGATATCGTTTTCTGATGTAATACTTTCGATTTCTTTTTTCGTTAGTTGAAGTTTATGTGCTTCTTCTGCTGAAAAACTTACTTCATTCCACGTTTTCTTTCCATCCAGACTATAATCCCAACGGACACCATTACCATCAAATCTACTAGATAGTACAATCTTACCAGCATCTTCTCCATCAAATGAGAATGTAGCAATACTGGTATCCATTTGACCTAATAAGAAGTTAGCCATCAATTTTGTAATACCAGGTTGAAGAACTTCTGTTGAAGTATTTGGAATCGCACTTCCCTCTTTTAATATTCTTGTTTGTAAAAGAGTAAATTTATAAGACTCTTCTATGCTTGTTAATTTTGGCTTGATTAAGTTCGTCATTTGATACATTGGAAGTGGATAATATTTTAAGTTTTCAGCGATATCTTTCGCTAATTCATAGTAGGCTTCTTCACTTTTATTTGAAGAAGCATTATAGGTTTGGATTAATCCATACCAGGCATCTAAGTGTAGAGGTTGAATCTCTAATGCTTTTCTATATATTTCTTCTTTTTTAGCTAAATCTGTATATGAGTCTGCTAGATAAACAAGTTTTTGACTTTGTTCATAGGTATCATTATGGTTTACTACCTCTTGGGCTAAAGGTATATAGGTACCAGAATATCCACTAGCATATACAGCATTACCCCAGCCTAATAAAGATCTTCCTCCAGGACCAGTATATGCCCATCCACTAACATCGTTATCAATACCCCAGAATCCTTCACCTTTATCATTTTGAAAATAATTGATATGAGCGGCATGTCCAGGCTGTCCTACTACTGCATCAGGAAGTCCATGCACACCTCTAATGTTAGAACCAGTTTTAGAAATACCTCCACATACAGCACCTGTTCCAAATTTATTTCGTAAGTTCATCCATACTTTATATACTTTAGCATCATTTGTCCCTCTTGTTATTTTCAAAGTATATTCTTTGACATCTTTTCCACCTGGTACTGTGTAAGTTACATCCCACATACCAATTCTTCCTGTTGGTTTACCATTCGCATCAAGTAATTCTTTTCCAGAGTTTAAATCTGATTTCTTAACAGAGAATAATTCATTAAAATATTCTATATTTTCTTCTGCATAATAAATAGGGTTGGCATAATTTGGCCATACATATGATATATATCTATGTGGCCAAAAACGGGCTCCTCCTTCTTTATCAATTAATTCTTGCGTATAGGCATTAAACCATAGAATAGATTCATCATCAATATTATTCATCATAACATAACGCATTTCTTCTATCGTGTAATCTTCAAACCAACTGTTATAATTTACACCATCTACGCCTGTAAACAGTTTATTTGTATGCATATATTTCATAATTGCATATCTTCTAACGGAATCAGATTTATTTTCTGGAGTTCCTGAACTCATCCATAATCCAACAGTAGTTGAATGTGTTAAAGATAATGATGTTGCCATTCTTAGGTATAAATCTCCTAATACTGTTCCATATTCTGTAACTGTTTTATTTTCAAAATCCTCTTTGTAATTTCTATATAATCTAGAATACTCTGTTAAAGAATTATAATAGGAACCGCTAGGCTTTCCTCCTAAAATATAATATCTTAAAGCTTTTGGATTACTCATTAACCAATCAATAGCAGCTTTATTATCACTACTTGCGTTATAAAAAGAATTAAGAGTATATTGTCCAACATTTTGAATAAATTGTCTTTTTAATATATTTTGTTCTAATTCACCAGTAAGATCTGATTGACCATTATACTGAGATTTAATAATATTATTATATTCCTCTACAGTTTTAAAAGAAGATGATTCATCAATTTCATTGACTAATTTTGCATCAGCATACACAGAATGGTCATTACCATTCGTACCATTATCAGATGCAACTAAACGAAGATATTTAGCACCACGAATATCAACCTTTACAAAAGTAGCATTTTCTCCAGGTTTCTTTAATTGGGAAAACTTAGGTGTTCCAAAATCTTTTCCGTCAAGAGATGTAGATATTGAGAAAACAACACCGTTACCACTGCTAGAAGTAGTATTAATTCCTACAAAAGCAGTAAAATACTTATAATCATACTGACTAATATCATAAGTAACTTGGGAAGCAGCATGTGCCCAAATACCGCGATCAAAAGAGAAGGTATTATTCTCAATTTTTACAGTAATTTTACCTCCACCATTTACTTCGTCATAACGAATTCTATCGTATCTCGTATAAGATTGACTACTAATATACTCTATATCAGACAAATACGTAGACTCGCCAACATTAGATGTTGCATATGCAATTGGTTGACTTTCAATATTATTACTAATTCTTTGAATATTTAATTCTAAACCAGAACCAACTAAAATAAGTAATACACCGAAAAACAACAAAATTATCGATAATAATCTTCTTTTTTCCATAAACCGATTCCCCCTCAATTTGTTTACATATTATACCATATTTTTTAAATTTTTCAAGCTTTTTTTAATTTTT
>CAZWXX010000033.1:0-11448 GCA_964637865.1 uncultured Muribaculaceae bacterium
CATTTTCATCACCTCCTTTCGGAGGTAAGCACTCAACTGTTAAAGTATTCCTAAACAAATTATACTAAAATATTTATTATAGTACAACGATTTTTATTAAATTGTTAATTTAGTAAACACACTTGTACATTGACAGCATCAATGAACCTGTGTAATAAATATGCACAGAGCATATAGTAAAAGCATCTAAAATTTGCTATAATTAGTTATACAAAGAGAGGTGCAAAAAATGATTGAAGTTTATGTTGCTAGTGCATTTTGTAAGGATAATAATGGTGGAAATAAAGCTGGAGTTGTTTTATATAAAAATGACTTAACTGAAACTGATAAAAAGAAAATTGCCAAAGAACTTGGATATGCAGAAACTGCATTTATAAATAATTCAGATAAAGCTGATTTTAAAATTGAATATTTTACACCAGCTGAAGAAGTTCCTTTATGTGGCCATGCTACGATAGCAAGTTTTGGAGTTTTAAAATATTTGAATAAACTATTAAAGAATAATTATACAATAGAAACTAAAAGTGGAATTTTAGAAATTAATTTAGAAGATGATGAAATATTTATGGAGCAAAATATTCCAATTTTTTACGAAACAATTGATTATGAAGAAATTAGAAAGTGCTTTGATCTGGATTGCATAGATATAGAATATCCAATTTCAATTGTTTCAACAGGACTTAAGATATATTAGTTCCAATAAAGAATGAAGATATTTTAAATAAATTAACCCCTAATTTCGATGAAATCACTAAAATAAGTAAAAAATATGATGTGATTGGAACACATTTATATACTTTTAATAACGATAGAATTATCTGTAAAAATTTTGCACCTTTATATGATGTAGATGAAGAATCGGCAACTGGAACATCTAATTTTGCATTAGCAGGTCTATTATTTATGAAATTAGATATGAAAAATAAACAATATGTTTTTGAACAAGGATATAGTTTGAATTCTCCATCTATTATTAAAGTTAAAATATATTCTTCAGATAATAAAAAAATAGATAAAATAATTGTTGGTGGAAAAAGTAGATTTCTTGAAGTAAAAAATATTGTTTTGTAATGAGATAGTTAGGAGAATTTTTAATGAATTATGAAGATAAGAAAATAGTTGGAATAATTGCTACTAATGTTGATGCTCCTACTGCACTAAATGTAATAGGACATCTTGCAGTATCAATAGGTAAATATTCCGATAATGAGATAATGGGTAAATCATTGATTACGGATAAATCAAATGTAAATCATTTAGGCATAAGCAAATTTCCTTTTATAATAACAAAAGTAAAATCATGAAAATTAAGAAATGCTATTGATAGGGCAAAAAAGAATCCTAATTTGTTGGTTGCAGATTATCCTAGAGATATGCTAGAAACTAGAACTGATGAAGAACTCGTTGAATCAATTACTAGCAAAAACAATGATGAATTAGAATACTTGGGCGCTATTATTTATGGTAATACCAATGATGTTAATGAAATTACTGGCAAATTCCAATTGTGGAAAATGGATTAAAGTATTATCCATCAAAGTATTATGAAATATATAGTATACATAATGCTATATTTTTATTAGAATTTGGTTTAATTTTTTTACTAATTTCGCTATATTGCCTTATTTTTATTTAAATAATTAGTAAGTTTATCTGAAAGATTAAAGTCTTTTTACAAACAAGATATTTTAATCTTTTTAATTTTGAAAAACTTTATAAATAATTTCAGGATAATCTCCCATAAAACTTAACTTCTGGAAAACTTCTTGCAGATATGGAGTAGATTTTTCTCCAAGATAGTGTTCATATAAATAAGAAATATAATAATCAGAATAAACATAAATAATCACTTCCTTGTTGCTTTTCAGTAATGTATCAATAATCAAATCATTTTGTGTTGTTGCAAGTAATACATAATAATCTACATCAATAAAAGTAATATCAACACCTGTTACTGCAAAACCAATTTTATATTTAGCAAGCTTTTGTTTTAGTATCGTAACCAAACTTCTATTAACACTATGAACATAGATTGTTAAACTTGGATACTCTTCTACTACTCTTTTTAATTCATCAATATAAGCATTCATTTGGTCTGTTACTTCTTCAATGTTCTCATCACTTAATATGCCAGGATTATAAGGTGCTAAGTTTAAATATACATCTTTTTTTATTGAAGCATCTTCTAACATTTTTAACGCTTCCCCTAATAGCATCACCTCATATCCTTGTAATTGCCCAAGCGTTGAAGTGTTAATTGTATTGGTAATGGCTGTTCCAGTTGTTGGTGCACTATAAACTACCATTTTATTATCCTTTGTATAGGTTACATTAAGACTCATTGCATCTATAAAATCTTTTTCTAAACTCTTTCTAAAAAATTCAGAAGCTGTTAATGTGTTGTTTTTTTGTGCTATAATTCGCATTTTATCACCTAATTTATCATATTCTTCTTTCTTTTATTTATACCAGAAGTATACTATATTGTTATGAATAAGAATAAGAAAAAACCATATAAATAGTAAAGTGATTACCCGAGATTTTAAATGTGCTATATTTAATTAATAGATATCAATTTAGAAAAAAATAAAGAAGACGTTTTATAGAAACTGCTTCTTTTACTTTTTGCACATCACTCTATTTTTAAAATCATAATGCTTATTACATACATCAACCAATTTTGGCCTATGTGTTACAATAATACAAGTTTTATCTTTTAAATATTTATCAATCATATGATAGATTTTATCTTCTGAGATACTATCTAGATTAGAAGTTGGTTCATCTAGGATATAGATTTCTTTATCAAGTAAAATTCCTCTAATAATATTTAGACGTTGCTTTTGGCCTGCTGATAGTTTCACTCCTTTTTCGCCTACTAAAGTATCTAGTCCATTTTCTAGACTATCAATCCACTCCATTAAACCAGCATCTTCTAAATATTTTTTCAAATTCTCCTCTGATATTTTCTTTCCTAAACATAAGTTTTCTTTAATTGTTAAATCAAATAAATCTGTCTCTTGTGAAATATAGGCAACATCTGGAGATTTTGCTGATGGATGTGAGTCTACCAAAAACTTTTCATTTTCTATTTCATAAAATCTACAAAATAGTGATAGAAATGTAGACTTTCCTTGACCAGACTCTCCAACAATACTAATCTTATCTTTTTTATCAAGCGAAAACTCTGGAATTTGAATTGCTACTCTACTTTCATCATGATATTTAAATACAATATCTTTCATTGTAATATTTTCGAAAGTTCTAATTTTATTTTGGTGCTCTTCTTCTATAATCATACGTTCCACCTGATTATTCGCTGATTTAAACTTATTAAAATGGATAAACAAATAACCTACTCCTCTTAGTTCTGTATTTAGGCCACTAAACATTGAAGAGTAAAATACTAAATAATGGAAAACATCCACGCCTTCTTTCATTTGAAAGAATAGACTGATTAAAATAATACTATATAGAAAATAAACCATTCCATTAATTCCATTTGATCTTAATGATCTAAAAATATTAATGGTCTTTAATGGTCTTTTTACTTTATCAAACTTTTTATTGATGGTATCATCTGCATAGTCTAGTGCATCAAAGTTCTTTACAATTTTTATATTTTGTAGAAAATCCACTAGGGTTGCATTATACTTAGAATTTTTATCTTGATAATCTTCTTGTACTTTCACATTATATTTCGTAAGTAAAATATTATAAACTACAATAACAGTGATAAACAAAAGACAAAAGAAAAATAATGCAATACTTTGTGTCCATACTTGAATTAAAAATATCGTAATAGCAATACAAAAACCATTAATTGTCATCATCATTTCATCTAATAATAAGACGCTTTCATCACAAACGGTATCAATTTGTTTTTTCAAATATCCTGTATGAGAATTATTAATACGTGCTATATTCATATTACAAATTCTTTTAAAATAAGATAGATGCAAGTCCTTTTTGCTTTTCTCTAAAAATGGTTCTACATAGATATTCCATAATACATCAAAAAAGATTTCAAATACTTTAAAAATAATCGTTAGAATAATTAACAGTTTAAATTTTTCTAAAGTGAATGGTACTGTTAACAAGATGGATAAAATTACTGGCATAATATAAAGTGTTATATTTTCTAAAAAAGCATTGATAAAACATAGAGCATATTTTTTCTTGTTTAATACTTTGAACGGATACATTTATATCACTCCTACTTCCCTATTTTATCATAAATTCTTTTGTTTTTAAACATCTTCTCTAAGGCCTCTTTTTCTGTGTAATAGCGATGGTTCCCTTTGATAACATGCTGATAATCCCTTTTAAACTCCTCAATTTTTTCTACACTACATCTCTTTTTAAAATTATTCTGATCCAAGTATCGCTCTAATAAAAATTTTTCTTGATAGTAGTAACGTTTTCTATATTCTTCATAGATTTTAAAGATAAGAAGACATAGAAGTAAGAAGATATTTAATTTCATATCTTTAAAAAAAATCAAAAATAAAGAAAAAACAAGAAAAAGAGAAAAAATAAGAGATAAAGAAAAACTTTTTCGATAAGAAAAATGATAGGAAAATAAAATGTTGATTAGTTTTCCACCATCCAATGGATAGATAGGAAGTAAATTAAAAACTAAAATATTACGATTATAAATCAAAAACATCTCTTGATATTGAAATGGTAAACAATCTTTCATTAGTAACATAAAAATAACTTGTGTTAGAGGACCCATTATTAGAATTAAAAATTCACTTTTTAAGGGAATATTAATCTTATTTTGAAACTTAGAAATTCCTCCAAATGGATAAAGACAAATCTTATCTACTGGAACATGTAAAAAAACAGCACATAAAAAATGACCTAATTCATGAACTAATACAATGATCATTAAAAGCAAAAATGGCATAAAAGCGCCTGTTAAAACAGAAGCAAAACCAAATAAGAAAACAAAGGGACTAATGGATACAAAGTTAAATATATTCTTTATAACTTAAATACTTCCCTTCTTTTTGAAATACCAAATATAACTTTTCACTCTTGGCTTGCCCAATCAAAGTTCCTTTTTTTACATAGTCATACATTTTAATATCTTTAGCATCCATATTTGCATACCACACATCTACTCCATTGATTTGTTGAATAATAACCGTCGTTCCATATTCTTCTTTTTCACCCATAAAAACAACAATTCCACTCTCAAGGGCTGGAACCAAATACTCTTTTTGTACTTTTAATTCAACTCCATCTTTATAAACATTACTTTTTTTATAATCTATCTTCTCACTAAAGACTTTCTCTTCTTCTGGCACGATCTTATCAACCGATAAAACTTTACCAAAATACTTCTCATATACCTTTTTCGCTTCTGTAAATTTAAAACTATTATTATAAACATGATCTACTAAAAACTTCTTAAATTCTTTATGATCACGAACTAAGATTAATGCTACTAAAAATATAATTACAGTAATCATAACTCGACTAATAAAATTTTTAACACTTTTTTTTAACTTTCTTTTTGGTTTCATTCCTTTTCTCATCTGCTCATATTCATAATGATTCATAGTATCCCTCCAATAAAGGATATGCAAATAAAAAAAGAAATATGAAAGATTAATTAATAGATAACCCTAAATATTTCTTTGGCAACAAACAAGTAATAAAATAGACAATTTCTGTATAAATAATATTAATAAGCAAAGTATGTTCAACTAAATATAAAAAATCAGAAAAATGAACTGGTACAACAGACATAATAAAGAATAAAAAAGTAGTAAGTCCTTGATAGAGAAAAACAATAATAACTGCTTCTATCAAAACCATAAAAAAGTTAATATCTAAGTAACGATACAATAATACTACTACTCCACCTAAAACAAGAAAAATAAGAGCATGAAAAAATAGTAAATTAGTATAAAGCAAATCATAAATAATACCAGCAATACCAATCATCATAAAATAGCTTCTTTTCTCTTTTTTCTTAAAAAAAGGATAAATAAGAAAAATAGACATCACTGTAAAAAGTGGTGTAAAAAAAGAAAGAGACCCAACCATAAAGGGTAGAAAATTAGAAAGAAGACCATCTAATATTAAAGAAATAACAATAATAACAATACTAATCATGACTGACACCCCTTAATACTGTAACATAATGAATCTCATCAAAATTTTGTTTTGTCTCTACATAAAGAGTTTTACTTAAATCATATTTATCATTTTTAATCTCTTTTACAGTCCCAATATAAATACCTCTAGGAAACATCCCACCAAGGCCACTAGTCTTAATAATATTTCCTACTTCTACATGACTAGTCTTATCAACACCAGTTACTTTAATTGTTTTCTTCTTTTTATCATAGCCATTTAAAACAGCATAAATATCACCACTATTTGTAGTAACAGAAACAGAAATCTTATAGTTAACATCATTAGAAGTAATTAATTTTACTTCACTAGAAGTCTTATATGACTTAGATATTTTTCCAAGTAGACCATCACTAGTTACTACTACCATATCCACATCCAAACCATCACGACTTCCCTTATCAATAGTAATATTTTGTAACCAATAACTGCGATTTCTAGAAAGTACTGTCGCATTGATTGGCTGATACTCTGTTAAAGTTTTATTTAAATTTAAAGTCTGTTTTAATTCCTTTATCTCCTTCTCTAAGGATTCATTTACATTTTTTTGAATTAAATAGCTCTCTGACTGATCTATATCTTTTTTTTCATTTAAAGCCGTAAAAGGATACATTATAATCTTCTGAAATGTAATAGTAGTAGTTTTAAAAAAGTCTTCTAAAAAAGTAATCTTTCTAGTTGCACTCAAAGAAATAATGAATAAAATAATAGCAATAATCAAAATACACACTATAATTCCTATATTTCTTGTCCTTTTCTTTTTATGATACATAGAACTTCTCCTTCCCAAATCTATTCCTTATTATAGTACAAAATCCTCCTAGATACAACTATGATGTTTCTCATAAAAACTATAATATTCACAATCTGTTACAATAAGATGATCTATAACTGGTATTCCTTGCATCTTCCCTATTTCCATAATATTTTTAGTAAATAAGATATCTTCATGACTAGGTTTTACATCTCCTGATGGATGGTTATGAAGACAAACAATAGAAGAAGCACTTAAAAGATACGCTTCTTTAAAAATCTCTCGTGGATGTACAACACTTCTATTAATAGTTCCCATAAATAATAATTTCTCCTCAATTAATTTTTGTTTATTATCAAAATACAGACAATAGAAACATTCTTGACTCTTACTAACAAATAAATATTTTGTATTCTCCCATATTTCTTTAGCAGTAGTCATTTTTTTTAAATATTTATTTTCTTTTTGATACCAAATTCTCTTTCCAAGCTCAATAACTCCTAAAATTTCAATTGCCTTCACTTTTCCAATTCCTTTTATTTCTAATAAGGAACGCAAACTTGCATTTTCTAACTTCTGTAAAGAACCATATTTAGTAAGTACTTCTGTTGCAAGAGTACTAACATCTTTATCTTTAGTCCCTGTTTTTAATAAAATAGCAAGTAATTCTTTATCACTTAAATTTTCTGCACCCATTTGAACTAATCTTTCTCTTGGTCTTTCTGTTAATGGAAGTTCAGTTACTCGATAATACATAAAAATCACCTCATTTTATTATTGGCGATTTCTCTAACTTTTCTGTAAAGTTTGTTCATAATTTGCTAAAATCACTTCATTAATAGTCATAATTTCTTCCTCTTTATTAGTCTTTTCTAATAATAAATCAAACTGTTCTACATTATTTTTGAATTCTTCACTAGCAACAGGCAAAGTTTTTTCATAAATATCATACCCTTTTTTTTCATAGATTTGTTTTAATTTTTGAGCATTCTTTTTATTTTTTGTAATTCCTACATAAACATAATATTTATCTTGTTCGTGTACTACTACTTTAGGATCAACCCGTTTAATATTTTCTTCCATATTATTTTTATCTGTATAAACTCCCTGTTGTAAAAAAACAATTTTCTCTTCTCCAAATACAGTTTTCGTAGCAGTTTGATTATAAAAATATTTTCCAACTATCGTTCCAAGAGTCATCGCTACAATTAACGAAAATAGAAATTTTTTGTTCATTATCATCACCAGTATTATCTTAACAAGTACTACTCTCGTAATTTGTCGAAAAAGAAAAACTCTGTAAAATTTTACAAAGTTTTACTCTACAATGAGTCTCTAATTTTAATATAATAATCTGGTGAAATTAGCTTTTTATAATACTTTACTGGATTTACAATTCCTAAATGACACAAAATCTGATAGGCATCTTCACTCGAGATTTTAAAAAAGCATTGTTCATCTTTTAAAATCTCATATATCAAATGATATCTTTTTAATTTATTTTTATCTATTATTTCACTACTTTCCACTTCTTGAATATGTTCTAATGTAATTTTTCGTAAAACTTCCATTACTTCCCACCTCTTTTATAATGATTTTCTGCTACATTAAGTTCAATATTATCATTAATCTCTTGTAAAGAATAAGCTTCTTCTTCACTAATAGGCAAAAGACTACTCTCTTTAGAATATAAAAAATTATAACCACTAACACTAGGATGAAAAAAACAACACTTCGGTTCTTCTACCTTTTCAGGAGTATAAGTTAAAATCAATCCATAACTGATCTCATCTACATTTAATATCTCATCTTCTCCATTTTGCATTTTAATATGATCAAGTGTTATTTTCCGTCTTTCATCCTCTGGAATTAATACCTTCATTAAATGTTTCAAATAAGTAATACCACCTACAGTATCTAAATGACTAATATCTAACATTTCAGATATAAATGCAATTTGTGAAAAAGTATTCACAAAATCCTCAGGAATCTCATAATAATAAAATTCTTCATCTTGTTTTAATTCATTCAAAATAGTCATTGTATAATCTTCAATTCTCTCTTCATCTTGCATATTCATATTATCTTTATAAAAAATCGAATCAAAAAAATTCTTCTCTTCCATATGACCTAAATCATCTTCTTCATAAATTAAAAATCCTTGTGGTACAATTCCTAATTTAGAACGAGTAAGATCTGTCATTTGATTTTCTTCTCCATTCCCAATCATTTTCCCAGTGGCATCCGCTCTAAAAATATGATTATCTGCTTTAAAAAACACTTGATTATGATTTACCTCTTTATTAACTACGGCATCAAAACCATTTTGAGTTAATAAATACACAAAAGCATCTGCCCAAGTGGTACAAATCACCTCATTTTCTGCAATAGTAATGTTCTCTATTTTTTTATTATATATATCTTTAATAAAATCTAATGATGGATCTTGTTCAAAAACAGCAAAAATTTCATTATAAGCAACTTTTTGATTTAAAGAATTATAAATCTCAAATGCCAAAAATGCACCATTTCTCGTAGAATCCACATCATTCATAACAGTATGATAAAACTCTTCATTCATTTTTACATCTTTTGAAATATAACTACCATACTTCTCTAAATCATCATCTGCCCTATTTGTTCTTAACTCTCGCATAATAGTATCACCCTTATATTTTGATTATAGCACA
Organism: uncultured Muribaculaceae bacterium; assembly: GCA_964637865.1. Taxonomy (GTDB): domain Bacteria; phylum Bacillota_I; class Bacilli_A; order RF39; family UBA660; genus MGBC119817. The sequence goes on from CAZWXX010000033.1 coordinate 9,595, forward strand.
AAAAAAAAGAAAATAGCTACTTTACATTAAGTTTTTCATTTCTTTTTTTATTCTAATTTTGTAAATTTTGAAGTTTTTCTTTTTCTTCTTCTAATTTTTTACGATCTTGTTCAACAACTTCATCTGGAGCTTTATTGACATAATTGGAATTAGCAAGCAACTTCTCACGTCTTGCAATACTTGCTTCTAATTTTTTTATCTCATCAAATCGTGCAACTTCATCTACCTTTTCTGCTCCAAAATAATAAGTAATTTTAACATTTGCAGATTGATAGGATACTTGCATTTTATCTTCTACACTACCTTTTACAATTTGCTCTTCTTTTATTTTTAATTGTGAGAGATAAATAGGTGCTAATTCATCACTACACTCAATCTCAACAAAAGCATCTTTCATAATTTTGTTTGTTGCCTTTAAATTTCTAATTGCTACAATATCTTTTAACACATAATTTAATTTTTCTGTCTCTTTATCAAATATTTCTTCTTTTTTATATATTGGATATACACTGATCATAATAGAATCAGCATCTTTAATCGGAAGTTTTTCATAAATTTCTTCTGTTACATATGGCATAAATGGATGTAATAATTTTAAAATGGTAGTCAAAACATCAAGAAGAACTTGTTTAGTTGTAAGCGTCATACTATTTTTAGTAAGCTCAATATAAGAGTCACAGAAGTCTTCCCAAATAAATTTATATAAAATATTTCCTACATTATGAAATTCATACTTTTCCATATTACGAACTACTTCTTCTGTTACTCTATTTTTCTTAGTTAAAATCCATTTATCTGCAAAACTTAATTTTTCTTTATCATATTTGTCTTTCTCTAAATCATCAATATTCATAAGTACAAAGCGAGAAGCATTCCATAATTTATTAATAAAGTTCCATGATGATTTTACTTTTTCTTCATCATATCTTAAATCCATTCCAGGAGAAGAATTTGTTGTTAAGAAATAACGAAGAGCATCAGCACCATAAGTATCAATCACATCCATTGGATCTACACCATTTCCAAGAGATTTACTCATTTTTCTACCAGTTTTATCACGAATAAGTCCATGAATTAAGCAATCTTTAAATGGACGTTTTCCAGTAAACTCTAACCCTTGAAATGTCATACGATTTACCCAGAATGGAATAATATCATAACCTGTTACTAAAACATTGTTTGGATAGTATCTTTTAAATAATTCTGTCTCTTCTGGCCAACCTAGGGTTGAAAATGGCCATAATGCACTAGAAAACCAAGTATCTAGAACATCAGAGTCCTGTACCCATCCTTCTCCAGGACAGTCTACTTGGACTTTTACTTCATCATCTTTATACCAAGCAGGAATTCTATGTCCCCACCAAAGTTGTCTAGAAATACACCAATCATAAGTAATCTCCATCCAATGATTCATTGTTTTTTCATATCTTTCTGGGACAAAGTTTACTTTGGTATCTTTATTCTTTTGATTTTCAAGTACACGGTCAGCAAGAGGTCTCATCTTTACAAACCACTGTTTTGATAAGTATGGTTCTACTACAGCATCGCTTCTCTCACTATGACCAACAGAGTGTACCATCTTTTCTATTTTGATAAGTAAATCTTTTTCTTTTAATTCTTCTACTAATTTTTCACGGCATTCTTCACGACTCATTCCTTCATATTTTCCAGCATTCTCATTCATCGTAGCATCTTTATTCATAACAATAATGCGTTCTAAATTATGACGAACTCCTACTTCAAAGTCATTAGGGTCATGTGCTGGTGTAATTTTCCCCACACCCATTCGTGCGAATCCAGTTTTGTAAAATAAATAGTGATTAGGAATCACCAAACAATCATTCATAAAGAACA
>CAZWXX010000034.1:0-11143 GCA_964637865.1 uncultured Muribaculaceae bacterium
AAGGAAACATAAAATTATCCTATTCAGCCGATACTGGATTTAATGAAAACATCTCGTTATTTTTTCAAAATGCCGATATATTGATATGTGAATCAAGTTTTTTAAAACACCAAAAAAATGGTAATATAAATCATCTAAGTGCTGAAGAAGCTGCAATAATAGCTAAAAAAGGTAATGTTAAAAAATTAATTTTAAGTCATTTTTGGCCAGAGATTGATAAATCAAATTATTTAAACGAAGCAAAAAATATGTTCGAAAATGTTGATGTGGCAGTAGAAAATAAAAAATACATTTTAAAAAAGGTTAAGATTATCTTTTTGGCTGTTTCTATTCGTAATTTTCTTTGGTGTTTCAATACAAATTTTATAGTAATTCGTAAAAATGATTAGTTTTTATAATAACAACATTCATAAACCAATCTTGTACTTACTAACCATTTTCTTGTATATATCTTGAGTAAACACTCATAATGATTCTGATGCTGTTCTGTCCATAAATCAATTGTCTGAATCGTTTTCATAAAAAAACATCTCCTTTATCGCATTCTTATAAATCCCCTTAACAATTTCTCTACCATTTGGTACAAAATTTAAATAATTTTTCATCATAACACCACTATTTAATTCCATTACAAACATTTTCCCATCTATTGTTTCTACAATATCAATACTACAAAAGCCAGGTTTTAATTCTTTTACAATTCGGTTCACAATAGAAAGTAGTTTTGAGCAAATCTTATCCTCTTTGACTACAAAAGGAATAGAACCTTTAGATAAATTAAATTGCCAACTATATTCATACTCTTCGCCATTTTTTAAAATATGCGAATATACCTCATCTTGCAAACGATTCTTAAAATAATAAGGATTAAATTCTTGTAACAATTCTCGAATTGTTTTCTTACCATCTCCAATTACAACAGGGCGCTTTTTCCCATACATTAATACACATTGCCCATGAAGTACAATCATCCTATATTCTGTTTTAATAGAATAAAAAGGACAAAGACTAATAGAAAAATTCGTAACAAAAAGTTGATCTAAACAAGGCTCAAGATCATGAACATCTGTAATATGATAAACTTCAGTTCCACAAGTCCCTTCATTTGCCTTAATAACAATATCACAGTGATTCTCTTGAAAAAACGTATGCGCTCGTTGATAATCATTAGCACTCTTTGCATATTCACGAAAATTATTTGGACGAAACAAAATTAAATGAGGAATCACTGGAATATCTTTAGCAACCAATACTTCATACATAGCATATTTATCATCCATAATATTTCCGAAAGCGTGCCCATTCAAATCAAACTTATAACCAGAAATAAACTTCGTTTTCCCATTTCTTTCTAACATAACAAGCCAATCCTTAGATAAAAAACGATAACTTATCCCTTCTTCTTCGCATATTTCTGCAATTAAATTATGAAATTCTTTCATTACTATCAACTCATTTCAATAAATTCTAACACCCGCCATCTACTTTAATGACTTCTCCATTAATGTAATTAGCAGCATCACTTGCCAAAAAAACAACCACTTTAGCAATATCTTCTGGCTCTGCAAATCTTTTTAAATAAATCTTTTCTAATTCTTCATCCAGTAATTCCTTGGGTAAATCTTGATTCATTTCCGTATTCACCCAACCAGGTGCCACACAATTTACATTAACAAAAGGGGCAAACTGTATCGCTAAATTATGTGTTAAATTAATAAGCCCTGCCTTAGACGCATCATAGTCAATACTAGTTGGAAAAAAGGCATTAATCCCGTTCGTACTAGAAATATTAATGATTTTACCCCCCCGATTTTCCATCATAATATTTCCAACATATTTACTAACTAAGAAAGGTCCTATCAAGTTTGTATTCAAAGTTTTCTCCCAATCTGCAACAGTCCTATCTTCAAACTCTTTATCAATGGCAATCCCAGCATTATTCACTAAAACATCAATTCTGCCATAGGTATCCATAACCTTATCTACCATACTTTTAACTTGTTCTTCAGAAGAAACATCTGCTTTTACCAATAAAACAGAAACAGAATATTGATCTTCTAATTTTCTTTTCAAAGCCATTGCCTCTTCTTCATTTTTCTTATAATTAATTATAATATCATAAGACTCTTCTGCAAATTCTCTTGCAATTGCACTTCCAATACCACGAGAACTACCTGTAATAAGTGCCACTTTATTCATACTTTCACTCTCCTATATTTATTATATACCAACACATCACGTATAAAAAGGCAAAATGAATATAAACACTCATGACTGCATCTTTAATATCATTTCGCCCTTTTTATAAATTTTATCTGTTACTAAATTAATATTATCCACTTTATTAGAATCTTCATCATACGTAATTAAAATACAATAATTATACAAAACATTCTCTTTCAAAGAAAAAGTAATATTATTTTTCCCTACTTTTATTTTCTTTTCTTCTAAAGTACCATCATCACCTTTTAATATAATTTTTCCTCTAACAAAAGCTTGATCTAAATCAAGAATGGAAAAATGAAAAGTACTCTTCAAAGAATCAAAACTATCTTTTCTTTTAAAACCAAGTAAAATAGGATCATCTTTTAACACTTCTAATCTCACTTTATTACGCATCTTCTTTGGAATAGTAATTTTTTTCCCATTACTTAAAATAAGTTTTTCTATAACAAAATTTTTAATTCCCGCTTTTAATGGAACAGATACTCTCGCTTGATAAAAATCCCCTTTTTCTATAAGTTCATATTTCTTCCCATTAATAACTGCTTTAACAGGAACGAATGAACTAATATTACTACTTTGAAACTGAATAAATGCCTCATCTCCACGAGAAAAATAACTAGAAACTCCATATTCTTTATTAGCCGTAATATTAGAAACAGTAAGTTTATAATCGTTCATTAAAAATAAATTACCAGTTTTTAAAACTTCATTTATCACAAGATAATCAAAATGAAATACTGAAGAATCACGATCATAAGTAATCTGCAAAGAGTAAGAATAATTTACGGCATTCTCTAAATGAAAAGTAATATGATTATTTCCAACATGAATCTCTTTTTCTAAAGTACCTCCATCTTCTTTTTTCAAAACTACTTTACCATTTAAAAAGGAAGAATCAGAATCAATAACAGAAATATCCATCGCTACTTTTAACTTAGAAACATCTTCTTTTAAGTGAAAATCAGCAATAGAAGGCTTATCTTTAAGAATCTGTACTTTTAATGGTATATCTTCAAAAGAAACAATTTTATTTTCCTCTATAACTACACCTTGAATAAAAAGATCAACCTCTCCTTCTTGATGAAAACCATCTAGAAAAGCATAATAAACATTTCCATGTTTTACTAAAGCATATTCATGATCATTTATAATAACCCGAGATAAAGGAGAATCACACATAAAACTAACACCTATTTTTTCTCCTTTACTAACTGTATTTTTCTGAAGTTGTGCATTCAGTACTTTAATTTGATAATTAGAAGTTGCAAAAAAAGAATCTGATAGAACGACATCATCCATAACAAAATGAGAATAATCATCCGAATTGGAATCTAAATCATAAGTAATAAGAATTTGATAATTATAATTTCTCCCTTCTTTAATGGAAAAATCAAGTCTATTTTTACCAACATGAATAGGACTTTCTTGAATACTTCCATCAATGCTATCTATAAGAACCATTCTTCCGTTTACAAAAGCTTGATCAAAATCAACAATATAAAAATCAAAATAAGAACGTGCAAACATATTATTTTCTTTTTGTACAAAATCTTCTATTACTGGTCGATCTTTTAAATTATCTACTGTAAAGCTATAATGAACATCTATTTTTCTTCCATTATCCAACAAAACATTAGTAATATAATAACTATTTTTCCCTGCCTTAGAAGAAGTAGAAAACTCTACTTTATAATGATCTTGTTCTATAATAGCATCATACTCTTGGTCATTAATAATAACTTTTTTAATCACAGAAGGATAATTAATAGAAGCCTGAAAAGTAAGTATATTCTCTTCATTTTTTAAAGTATATACTTTAGATGTTTGAATAGAAGAGAGCACAACTTCATAATCTAAAGACCTTTCAAGTTTTTGTACTAATAAGGCTAAGTCTGTAATAGTAACGTGACCATCTACATTCATATCAGCATTTTTAATGCCAGTATGAGGAAGAGGAGTTAACTGAATCAAATGAGATTCTAATAACAAAACATCAGAATAATCAATAATATCATTTCCCGTAAGTTCCCCTCTTCCTGCAAATGCTACAACTACTTCACAAGTAATACCAAAAAACTGTAAAAACAAAGCTCCACTCATAAAAGTAAAGACTAACATTCTATAAATACTACGATGAGCATCTCTTTTTCTATATAACAAAATTAATAAGATAAAAATAAAAACAGTAACGATAATTAACAAATAATAACTAAAAAATGAGGGAAAATAAGAAGCGTTATCTTCTATTTTGTGATTATCAAATACAAAGTTAGTAAGAAGAGTTGGTTTTATAGAAGATAAATTACTAGTAGAGACAACAGAAGAAGTTGGAAGAATAGAAAAAGAAAGAGTTTGGTCATTCGCATGTATCTCACTTATCCCATCAGTAGCGACTACATTACTAATCTTTATCTGTGTAAATCCATTTGGAACAGAAACAGAATTTTTCACTCTTAAAGTAATATAAAAAACATCCTCTGCTACCTTTATGCCACCACTTTTAAAAGAAATAAATCCTCCATTTCTTTTATTGTACTGAATCGCATTCCAATCATTCATAGATACAAAATTTTTTTCTGTTACTTCTTCAAAAATATCTCTATCATAAGAAAATGTAGCTTGATAAGCATAAATACCTCTCTCTTGAAAATGATCAAAAGAAAAAGTAACAACAACTTGATCTCCAGGTTGCAATATTTGATCCATAGAATTCAAACTAGTACGAAATGAAATATGAAAAGAATCTTTTGCTTCTACTCTAAAAGATAAAAAGATAAAAATAAGTATTAAAAATGAAACTAACATCGTGACCATCTTTTTCATATCATTTCCCCCAAAATAAATTAATTGTTTTTTATCATAGCATATTTAAAAATTTTTTCAATATATTTTAGAAGAAATTTAATTAAAAATAATCATGAAGTTTAAAGATAAATTCATCAATCTGTGGTTCTAAATTATTTGAAGTATCAATAGTAAAGAATACTTTTTCTTTTGGAAAAGGATTTTTCTCTAATCGATCTAAGTATTTATAATAATCCTTTTTAGTAGCACGGGAAAACACATTACAATCTTTATCAAATAAAAGTTCTCTATTATCTAACCTCCTTAGAATCTCTTTCTCATCACACTCCAGTTTAATAAATAAACATTCTGCAAAAAAAACGAGCAAAATTATCAATCACTTGAGGATATGCCGTCAATACATTAGCATCAATAATAACGCTAGTATGATGTTCTAGTAAATAAGAAGTTCTATCATATGCCAATTTTTCTACCAAAGGCTGATTTTCAAAAGGTGGAATCTCAAGGGAAGCAAGCATTCTTCGAATCTGGTCATTAATAGATATATAGATATTTAACTTTTCTCCCAACATCTTTTGCAACAGTAGACTTCCCAACTCCTGGTGGTCCTACAAAACTAATTCCAAAAAAATGCTCTTGTGGATTGAGAGGGACCTCTTCTATTGCCATTTGATATAACCTTTGATACTCTTTCTCACTGATTTTCCCCATCATAATTCCACACTCCTAAATGACCTTTTGCAGGTATTTCTTCTTGAAGCATCTGAATATCTTCTAATATCCAAGCATATCTTCCTACTTGATAATCCCCACAAATATACTCTATATAATGATTTTTCTTCATATCTTCTATGAATTCTTCTGTCATATAAATACAATCTACCAATTGAGCACGACAAATAATATGAGAATAATGAAGAGAAACACCTTCTACTAATTCCAAAACTTCCCTACTACAAGTCTTAGGAATTTTCGTACTAGAAGCATGAATATAAAGTTCTCCACGATAAGAAGTTTTCCAACTTCTAGTCTCAATCCTTTTCTTACCCATATAAATTAAAGTAGCCCAAGGCTCTGTCAAACTAAGTACTTTCATAATGTCTACACTTCCTCTAAAAAAGAATTAAGCCTTTTATAATAACTTACTTGTTTTGTTCTTTTCTTAATCCAATACCAAATATTTTGATAATACTCACGTTTTGTAATCTTTCTATTCTGAAAATCCTTCTTTTTTCTTCTAATATGACGAAGAATAGACCGATACCAGCATTTTAGAATACTTGTCCTTTTAATAATTAATTTCCCTTTGATGTCTTTTAAATCAAGATACCGATAAATCTGCTGTCCTTCTAAAACAAAAGTAACCTTTCTTGAAAAGTTCTCAATATAGTGAAGTATTTCACAATAATACTCTTTAAAATACCGCTGATTATTTTGTTCAGGAAACTTTTGTGCCAATATTTCATTAATTCTAGCAGTATCCTCATTCATATTCTCTTTATCTTGTCCACGATACAAGCAATCTAGAGAAATAACAACAAAACGACCATCATTCCGATATTGATTAGCAAGTGTAGTTTTTCCTGAGCCTATCATCCCCGTAATATGAATAATATCATCATTGGTACATAAAATTTCTATATCATTTTGACTACGAAACCATTTCACTCGATTTTCCATATTCTAACTCCTATAAAAGAAAAATGAAGAATATACCTTCATAAATCATTTCAAAATTTCATAAGTAGTACCATCTCTACCATCAATTAGTTTAATTCCTTTTTCTAAAAGTTCATCACGAATTCTATCTGCTTCTTCATAATCTTTATTTTCTTTCGCTATTTTTCGTAAATTTATCATAGAAAGAGCATATTCGTCCAATGCCCCTTCATCTTCTGAATCAAATAAAGATAAAGAAAGAACAGAATCAAACTTTTCTACCAATTCTTTTTTTGTTACATCACTTAAATCTTTATTCTTTAAAACATCGTATAAAATAGTTAACATCTGTGACGTATTTAAATCATTAGAAATAGCATCTCCAAACTTTTCTACATAAGAACAAATCTCAGTCTCTTGCCTCATCCCTTCATCTGTTAAAGTTTTTACTTTATTCTTTAATTTTTGGTAAGCATTTTTCGCAATATCTAAAGAATCATAAGAGAATGTAAGTGTCTTACGATAATGACTTCCAAGGCAGAAGTATCGATAAACGAGTGGGGAATACCCCTTCGTTTTTAATAAATCCAAAGTCAAGAATTCACCCTTCGATTTACTCATCTTCCCTGTCTGATCATTCAAATGTTCTCCGTGTACCCAATAATTGCACCATTTATGCCCAAAGTATGCTTCACTTTGAGCGATTTCATTAGAATGATGTGGAAAAATATTATCAATACCACCACAGTGAATATCTAAATACTCTCCTAAATACTCACTAGAAATACCAGAACATTCAATATGCCAACCAGGATATCCAACACCCCAAGGAGAATCCCATTTCATCGCCTGATTAGAAAATTTAGATAAAGTAAACCAAAGACCAAAGTCAAAAGGATTCTTCTTTGCCTTATCTTCTTCAACCGTGTCTCTAACACCAACCATCAACTCTTCTGGATTCTTACCAGATAACTGATAATAATCATTCGCTTTACTAATATCAAAATAAACATTACCCTCAGAAATATAAGCATATCCATCTTCTAACATCTTCTCAATCATCTTAATATAAGTATCGATATGGTCACTTGCCTTTTCAATCACCTCAGGTCTTTTTATATTTAGCGCATCAATATCATCTAAAAATGCCTGTGTATAAAAGTCTGCTATTTCATAGACAGTCTTCCCCTCTCGACGAGCACCCTTAAGCATCTTATCTTCACCAGTATCAGCATCACTTGTCATATGACCAACATCCGTAATATTCATCACTCGATCAACTTGGTAACCTAGAAATTCTAACCCTTTTTGCAGAATATCTTCAAAAATATAAGTTCTAAGATTACCAATATGAGCGTAACTATAAACCGTTGGCCCACAAGTATACATCTTAACAATACCCTCCTCGTGAGGGACAAACTCTTCAACTTTTCTAGTTAATGTATTATATATTTTCATAAAGCACCTCGCTTCTTGCCTTATTATACCATATTCTACGTCAATAAAAAAAAGAAAATGAAAAACCAAAAAATAATAAATATTTTGTATGTTCGATTGTGATATAAACTCTTATATGATACTATCATTACAGGAAATACTAACTATTGAGTACTTGCCAACTTCTTAAGAGGAAGGAGACGGATAATTATACATAAGAAAGATTTTTTAATCTCATCTTTAATCATCATTATCTTCTTACTAATAGCACTACTTTTTACATATGTAAAATAGTAATCTATAAAGAATAAGAAAAAGTACTCAATCTGCAAAGATTCAGTACTAACACTAATATTTAGGGTAAGTGCTCAAACTCGCGAAAGTTAAGTATTTCCCTTTTTTTAGTTTATGCAAGTTTCCTTGACATATTCATATTAACATAAATATTAAGTTTTTTCAAGTTTCTTGAAGTTGAGATAAACTATAACTCTTTCAAATTTCCATCCACCATAAACTTATTTCCTGTAATATGATAAATATTAGGAATATTTTTTCTTAATAAAACTTTATCATCTAAAAATTTATCCTCGTCAATATCACATCCAACAACTTTTCCAACCATAATAAAGTGGTTCCCTGTCTCTATTTCATTTTCTAAAACACAATCGATATTCACAATACATTCTTCTATCCTCTTGCAGTTCAACACTTTAGAATCATATGGTGTAAGTCCAGTAAGCACAAATTCACTAATATCTTTCTCAAACTTCTTCCCCGCCTGATATAACTTATCTAACATATCCACTTTTGGAATTCCTACTACAAATTCCTTAGTTTCCCTTATATTTCGATAAGTATCAGCCTTAGGAGATATAGCAATTGCTAACATAGCAGGCCTACTAGAACAATTCATAAACATAGCAAAAGGTGCTACGTTTAGTATCTTATCTTTACTAATAGTAGAAACCAACACCACAGGGGAAGGTTGTGTCACATAAACCACTTTCTCTAGTTTTTCAAATATTTCTAACTTTTTCATAGAATCAATCTCCTATTTTTTTATATCAGAGTCTTTAATTTCTGACCCATTAGCGACAAAATCAGCCATCATCTTACTCTGTTCACAAAAATGGGCTGTATCACTAAGATGTTCTGTCATAACAGAAGTAACATTTTCAAAAAAATGATCAAAACTGATTTCTTCTTCTGCTCTTAATCTACATATCTTATCACACAAAACCTGTGAATAACTATTAGAACTATTCTCCCTCTCAACAGGAGCAACTCCAATATATTCGTGATAAGGATAAGATAATAAATTAGGCTCTCCAAAATCAATCTGTGGATTACTATTCTTTATATCTTCAATCACCGAAATATATTTTAAAAAATCATAATCACTTGTATAGATCACTACATTATCCGCTCTTTTATATTTAGAAACATTATTAATCTTAAAATCATATTCGATTCCCATATCATTACATTTTTCTAACAATAGTGTGGAAAAATAATGTAAGTCTTTATTATCAACAGACAAATATAACTTTCGGTCAAGTGATTCTTCTGTATTCACACCTTTCACTGTGTTTGCATTGATAAATAACCACCCATCATTCATAGGATTTTTAAAGGAATTACTAACTCTTCTCAGAATTCTATTGTGCAAAGTATCATCAGGGACAATTTTACTTGGACAAGATATATGTTGATATTCCCCCATTTTAAGACAAAAATCGGAAAAAGAAATATCAGAAGATATAACATTTGGTAGTGGAACATTCATAATAGATTGTAAACCTTGCTCTTTATTATAAAGATAAGCACATTCATAAAGAAATTGTAGTTGAGCTGGATAATAAAAAGAGGGTTGTTCTAAGTCTTTCTCTACAATAACAATTTCTTTATAAAGAGAATTAGGATAATCTAAAACATCAGAATTTCTTCTCTCATATAAAAAATCTTTTAATCTACTAAAATCCATAGCCATAAAATCACCTTACTTTTGATTTATTATACCATACCATCCATATAAAAGAAAACTGCTAAACTCTACGCATAGCAATTTATTATATTTACTTTTTTTTCACATATCCAGCTGCATCTAAAACAAAATCTTTTCTTTCGAAAGAACTCACTAATTCAGTAAAACTCTCTGTTCTAAAAGATAATTCTTCTGCTCTTTCAGATAAAAGTTCTCTTACCGAAAGATTGGACTTACACTCTACATAGCCATTATCTAAGGAAGATAATACAGCCGATACACGTTTCCCCTCTGAGTCAATTTTAAAACAAAGATAATCTACAAAGTGATAAAAACTTTCCGAAGGTCTTGGAATAACACGAGTCATAACATCAAAAACACCACAATATGTACTTGATTCTTCTATACTGTCTAAAGATGGTGTAATAACCTCACCGCGTTCAATACTATATAAAGCTTTCCCAGATGAACTGTCCATTATAGCAACAGTTTCATCTGTTGTTTTTGTACAAGATCCAGCCAAACGATTAATCAATGTTGGAAATCCATCAACAATTCTGATATGTCTAATTTCTGTCCATGATCTACAATCATTACCATCAGTACAGTCTACTGTAACAATAAAATCATTATCACCAAAACGAAGAATTTCTTTATTATAAGGAAAAAACATTAAATTACATTCATACCTACTTGATAACTTATTTGCAAACATCTCCTGAAAATCCTCATTTATTAGCCCGTAACACAGATAAGCATAATCTAGTGCATAAATGCTGGCTTTAGCAATAGCAACACCATTTCTAAATTCTAACTTAGTATCATCTACTTTTGCTTTTGTTACCTTATCTCTCAAATAACTACAATCATTAAGTTTAATTTCTTTCATACCAAATCCTCTTTTCTTTGTTTTACACTATTATTATATCAAAAAAAAAAGAACTAACTAGTCCCTAATTTTTCAATCACTACTTCGCTTTTCCCTTGTACCATAGAGTCAATCACCAAAGCGTCAATCTCTTCTTCAATAAT